>JBKPMB010000177.1:0-10585 GCA_046731995.1 Thermoproteota archaeon
TCAATAATGAATAAAAAGCAGAATGGTAGTGCGATACTAGCAGGAATTGCTATCACAGCAATACTTGTAGCATCATCATTAATCGCAGGAAATCAATTTACACAACAAGCACATGCACAGGCTACTTCTACACCTTCTACACCTTCTACACCTTCTACTACTACGCCATCTCCACGACCTGCCAGTGGTGGACAACCAGAACCCCGTACAGGCCAGACTGTCAATTGGCAAGGAACAGTTGCTTCTAATCCCAGCCCATTACCTGGAGCCAAAGAGGACGTTGCAGTTATTCTGCCACCTAGAAAGGATGCGGGATTATATACTGGTGTAATTACATGGACCGCAAGCAAATCAGTAAGTGCTCAAGTTTGGAACGAGTTAAGTGGTGTAAGCGCCACCATGCCGTTGAATACAAAAACATTTGGTAAATTAGCAGTCTCCCCATACACTGGCAATAAATTAATTGCCACAGCAACCATAGGTAGCGGAGATACTTCTGGCTCTGTACCATTTGCAGGTAACGCTGTAGCACTTGTAGGCAAGTCACCTTTCATAGCAACATACTCTGTTACTGCACAAGCTACCCCAGGTAAAGTGACCAACAATCTTACAAGCGCCCAAGCATTACCCAGTGGAGGAACTTTGGGAACTTTGGGTGGCGCAGCTGGTCCATTAACTCTAGGTACTAGCCCTAGCGGTGGCGGCGGCAGTCCATTAACTCTAGGTAGCAACAGCAGTAGTGGCGGCAGCAGCAGCGATCGCGGCAGCAGCAGCAGCAGCAGCGATTAACCGATCTAGTCTAAAGAACGATACAACAAAATCAATAATTGTCGAACGACGACAAAAAATTTTTTATTTATTTTTACAATTCTGTAATTCTTCTTTTTAAAGAATTCGTGCTTTATATAATATACCGCCAATTTAGCTGCTGATATTTCTGCTAGCACTTCTTTTGAAATTCGTATATGTTTATTGAAGTTGCTGATTCTAAAGGTTTTTAAAAACAAGAGGTAAATACAATTCAATAATTTGTTTTAATATCTCTGCATCTGCATATTATCAAATGATGGAGTAAAGATTGATTTGCTATACAACACTGTGCGTCCCTTTCGTACAGAGAAAATTCTCGTGCAAGGTATGAGCTCAAAATTTTCAGATACTCTTATAAATTCAGAAAGTGGAACTTCGACAATTGAATCAAAATCACGATAACTTACTGAATAGAGATCAGGATTGTCTGCATACAAAGCTTTGCTGAAAATCTCTTCAAGTCTGCCTTTTCTCTTTTTTCTCATATTTTAAAATTCATTAATCCTCCTGCTTCTACTATCTTTGCAACCAACTCTGGAAATGGTTTCATAGTGTAAAATTCACCTGTAGTCAGATTGGTAATTTTGTTGTTTTTGATATCAATTTCAATTTCATCTCTGTCTGAAATTTTATCGACCGTTGATTCATTAATTTCTATTGGAAGCAGGTATCCTCCATCTATAGCGTTTCTGTAGAAAATCCTTGCAAACGATGGGGCTAAAACTGCCTTGATACCAGCATACGATAAGGCAATTGGTGCATGCTCACGACTTGATCCACATCCAAAATTGCTTCCTGTAACTAAAAAATCACCTTTTTTGACCTTATCTGGGAATCCAGGGTCGAGTCCCTCCATGGCATGTTTTGATAATTCTTTGTGATCATGAATTTTAAGATATGGACCAGGAATTATAACATCTGTATCGATATTTACTACATTGTATTTATGAACTGTGCCTTTCACCATATACTTGTAATCATCATTTTATTGTTATTATTATTATCTTTAGGTTATGAAATTCAATTAGTCAGATCTCTTGGATCTGTAATTTTTCCTGTCACGGCAGATGCAGCAACTACAATTGGTGATGCCAGGTAAGTTTTTGATTCGATGTTTCCCATTCTGCCAGGAAAGTTCCTATTAGTGGTACTAACGCATATTTCATCTTTGCCTAGAACACCCATATGAGCCCCACAGCACGCACCGCAGGTAGGTGGCCCAACTACTGCACCAGCATCTAGAAATATGCTTATCAGACCTTCTCTTATGGCCTGCATGTATATCGATTGAGCAGCTGGTAAAACCTCCGTCCTCGTCTTTACCTTTTTGCCTTTTAATAATTTTGCAGCTGAACGTAGGTCATGAAGTTTCGCGCCTGTACACGAACCAATATATGCTTTGTCTATTTCGGTTCCTTGCAATTCCCTTGCAGCTGCAACATTTCCTGGAGAGAACGGTTTTGCTACAAGTGGTTCTAATTTGTCAATTTCATAAGTATGTGATTCAGAAAACTCCGCATCAATATCTCCTAATACATGGGAATATTCAGCGTTGGTTCTCTTGCGCAGATATTCATCAGTTATGGCATCCGGCTCAATGATTCCGTTCTTGGCGCCAGCTTCAGTAGTCATGTTGGTAAGTGTTAAACGATCATCCATTTCTAATTGCTTTATTGTATCTCCAGAAAACTGCATAGACTTGTAGTTTGCACCATCAGTTCCTATGTCCCCTATAATCTTTAATATGATATCTTTAGCCATTATATAATCCGGCTTTTTTCCAATTAAGTTAAACATTATTGTATCAGGTACTCTAAACCAAATTTTGCCATGCATGAGGATATATGCAATATCTGTATGACCAAGTCCAGCAGCAAATGCGCCTATTGCGCCTGTAGTATTAGTATGAGAATCACCTCCTACATATACCTCTCCTGGAAGTACTAGTGCTTCTTCATGTGATAATGTATGGCATATGCCATATTGGCCCAAGCCATACTTGAAATGTCTCTTTACTCCGAATTTCATTGTCCAGTTAGACAATGCTATTATATTATCTGCTGACACTTTATCTGCAGCCGGAACAAAATGATCTTCTGTTACCCAGACCTTGTCTGGATCCCATATGTGCTCTAGTTTTTTACCCTTTTTTTCCCACTCACTAAATACCTTGATAACTCCTGGTCCAGAAACATCATGCATCATTACTTTATCTATTCTTGCAAACACTGCTTCTCCTGGCACAATACTGGATTTGTCAGATGCCCGAGCAAGTATTTTCTCAGTAATTGTCATCCCCAAATTGAATTCACCATTATCTAAAACATCTATCCTCTCCATGTTGTCAATGACGGATTAAAACTTTTTGCATTGTGAGAAGTTCACAAATATATGGCTTTATTTTCATTATGGGCAATACACAGTAAAATGGAAATTCTACCTATATCTATTACTGTAAAAAAAGGGAAATTCGATCTCTTTGAAAGTTTGATTCACTCTAGTTTTAAATTCCATGAAAACGATATCGTTGTATTATCTAGTAAGTATGTTTCTATGAGTGAAGGTTCAATTGTTAATCTCGATAAAATAAAGGTCAGTAAAGGTGCGCAAGATATCGCCGCTGAATATCACATAAATTCAAGATTAGCCGAGCTAATACTACGAGAGTCTGATTATATTTACAAGGGAATTCCTGGTTTCTTACTTACAATTAAAAATGGAATGATGGCTCCTAATGCAGGTATTGATAGATCAAACGTACCCTTAGGATATGCTATACTATATCCACGTGCACCATTTAAATCTGCAGAGAAGTTAAGACGTAAGTTCATCGTTCATTTAGGCATAAAGGTCGGCATTGTTATTGCAGACAGCCGCTTAATGCCTACAAGAATTGGCACTATGGGTATAGCAATATCTGGTGCAGGATTTGAACCTGTTGAAGATAAAAGAGGAAAAAAGGATCTATTTGGAAATATTCTGAAAGTTACATTCATAGCAGTAGCAGATAGCCTGGCATCTATGGCGGTGGCAGTCATGGGTGAAAGTGATGAATCAACACCAGCTGCAGTTATCCGAGGTGCAAAAGTAGTTGCCACGAATAGAATGCTCACTTGGCATGATATGGCAGTAGAGCCAGCACAGGATATTTATATTAGAGGATTACAAATCTGAAAAATATTTTTTCTATTGAACAGATTTTCATGACACAGCATTTTAATATTCCATATTATGAAGACTTATTGCTATAGTAGATGTCTGAATTCCTGACAAGCTATCCTAGACGTATAAATGTGTTAAAAGGTTTGCAAGATTTTATCCGTCGTGAAGAGATCGAACTTGACCATTTAAGCCTGATGGTAAAAATAAAGAAAGACGAAATAATTAATACACTGGTTTCAGAAGGTTTCAGACGAGTTAAATTTGAGAACAAGAAACGTACTCAGATAGGCAGTGGATTTACAAAGAAGCTAAGCAAACCTTGGGAGATGCATGTTCGGTTATTGGATATGCAACAAGGCTTAATTGCAATACAGGCAGAAGTAGAAATATCTAGAAAGTACATTCAACATATTCGTTCCGTAAGGGCTCCAGTTATATATGAAATAGAATCTATTTTGAAAAAGCACAGCATAGAATATCGAATATGGAACTCAAAAGTTAGAGATTATATCACTAACATTATTGACAACCATCAGATTAAACTCAACGCGCCAAAATTACCTGCAATACCTTGGAAACCGATGATATGTGTTGTAATAACAATAGCGTCAATGAATGTATTAAAATTTATGGGAATAAATTTATAGACTCCATGATAAGAGATAGAATTTAATAGAACTTGCTATATTTTTAATAAATGCTCCAAATCTTTTGAATTATAATGTATAAATATGCACATGTAATTTTAGAAAAAGAGCTTTAGTGATTTAGTCACTTTATAAATATGTGCATGTCAGTCTACTAATAAGCTAGTATTTGTGTTAATTAAGTGGTGTTCTAGTGTTTGCATAGCATGCTCGAGGAAATGAACGCATTACAAGTAAGGAAAAATTTAAGTAGAAATACGGTTGCGATATTGGTTTTTGGTGCATGTGAAAATCATGGCGATCATATGCCGTTTGGCTCAGATGTGATTGTGCCCATGGAGCTGGCAAAAAGAGTTGCTAAAAAGTCTAGAAATAAGAATATATTGATATTGCCTGCCCTTGCATATGGAGTTAGTCTACACCATGTTGATTTTCAAATGACCATAAGTTTAGACCCTAAAACGATGATCAGTGTTATTGAGAACCTTCTAGCAAGTTTAGTCAAGAATAACATAAACAGGATACTTATTATAAACGGTCATGATGGAAATATTGCTCCTATAGAAGCAGCTGCTAGAGTAATAAAGGATCAATATCCCAACATAGTAATTGCCTGCCTGGAAGCATGGTGGGTGCAAATTGGTGAAATTACTAGGAACCTTTTTGATATATGGGACGGGCTAGGTCATGGTGGAGAAGCGGAGACTTCAGCAATGCTTGCAGTACGCCCTGATTTAGTTGACATGCGTAATGCACCAGAGAAAATAATTCCAAAGTTACCACATAATATTAGAATATATTGGAAATTCAATGAACTAACAAAAACAGGAGCGACAGGAGGACCAAGGAAGGCAACTATTAAGAAAGGACAGAAGGCTTTAACAGTGCTTGAGGATATTCTGGTTTCATTTCTAAATGATATGGATGCACACAAGTGGAAATATGGATAGCTCGTTAAGAGTTCCCAAGCAGTTCATTACACCATATAAAAATACTGAGACTAGTAGACAATCATAAGAAATGAATTGTCTTGCCTGCACAGATCATTTACACTGGCACGCGTCCAATATTTCTATTAGAAAACAGTTTTATTGATTGACTTATGATCCACAACTGACAGAAAATGCAAAAAGCCTCTTCTCTTGTTGCACTAGTACAGATTAAGTCATCAGAACATAAAAATGAAAACCTGAAACTATCACTAGATTTTGTCAAAGAGGCTGCAAGAAAGAAGGCAAGTTTGATATGCTTTCCTGAATTTCAAATGGCATTCTCTCCTAGAAACCAGTCTATAAAAGAGCTCACAAAAATAGCCGAGACAATAGATGATAGTAATTTTGTACTCACATTACGTGAGTCCGCTCGACGAAACAGAATCAATATTATAGCAACGCTTTATGAGAAAAATACAAAAAACAAAAGGACCACTATCAATCGGTTTGACAATCGTGTATATGATACGGCAGTAATTATTAACAGTAATGGTACAATATCCTCTGTTTATAGGAAATTGCATCTATATGACGCACTTGGCTTCAGAGAATCTGCTAAGATGATGGCAGGCAATACAATTGAAAAGCCTGTTAAAACATCTGCAGGGAATATAGGGCTGATGATCTGCTATGATATACGTTTTCCTGAAGTATCTAGAATTTTGGCAGTCAGTGGTGCAGATATCTTAGCTGTACCTTCTGCGTGGGTACATGGAATTATGAAGGAAGAACACTGGCAAACAATACTCAAGGCAAGAGCTATTGAAAATGGATCATATGTAGTAGCTCCAGATCAAGTTGGTCACATTTTTTCTGGCAGAAGTATGGTTGTTGATCCATTTGGCATAGTTATACTAGATATGGGAAATAGAGAAGGGATGGAGGTTATTGAAATTGATAAATCTAGAATCCAAAAGGCTCGGGAATCTCTTCCACTTTTGAAAAGTCGACGAACTGATGTATACAATATAATATCAGGGAATTAAGCATAAACAAAGAGACAATAATCAAGAAATTATTTATTCATTGGTCAACCTGGTTAATGGCAATAGATAGTAGGTGCCATGGAATTTCTTATGTAATATGTATTGATGTAAATTATCAACACATACTATGCGTAATAGTAAAATAATTCAATCAGAATTATGATAAATAGCCAAAATTTATGTCGTCATCTATATACTGATATTCGTAACTTACTCCCTTTAGTAGTTGCGCACCCACCCAACTCGTCAGCTGGTCTCTAATGAGACTACTGCAGTCTAGCTAACCTGTACAGAGGTAGCTTTAGAATAGCTAATCTAAACTTTTAATAACACAAAAGGCAATTTTTATTATCAAATGGCAAATAATAACAGTGTATGTGTCCTTGGGGCAGGGAGCACTAAATATGGCAAATTAGATGAGAGCATTATTGAAATTTCATTAAATGCATCAAAAGATGCAATAGATTCAGCGGGGATTACACCTAGGGATATTCAAGCAGGATATATTTCAAATGTCTTCGGAGTTGCTGATAAACAGGTTCACATGGCTCCTGTTATAATGAGTAACCTTGGAATTCCTCATGTACCAGGGCTTACAATTGAATCTGCATGTGGCTCAGGATCTATAATGTTAAGAGAAGCGTATGCCAATATAGCGGCGGGCTTCTATGATTGTGTTTTGGCACTAGGCGTTGAAAAAATTACACATACTGGAACTACCCAAAGTACTACATTATTCTCTTATTGTTCTGACTTCTTCTATGAAGGTGGAAATGGTGCATCATTTCCAGGACTATTTGCTTCAATAGCCAGAGCATATATGACTAGATACAAGACGACTGAGGAAGATCTCGCTCGTGTTGCGGTAAAGAATCATGAAAATGGACTCCTCAATCCTAAAGCTCATGTTAGAAAAAAGATTACAGTTGAAGACGTATTAAAATCACCAGCTGTGGCTCTACCTTTAAAACTCTATGACTGCTGTCCGTTTTCAGATGGAGCCTCTGCTGTTATACTTTGCAATGAAGAATTTGCCAAAAAGAGTGAGAGGCCCTATATGAAAATAATCGGCTCAGGCAGAGGAGCATCACCAGCCGCTGTTCAAGCTCGTAAAGATATTACCACTATTCCAAGTACAGTAGATGCTGCTAAACAAGCATATAAAATGGCTAATATAACTCCAAAAGATATTGATTTTGCTGAAGTGCATGACTGCTTTACGATTGCAGAAATAATTGATATAGAAGATCTGGGCTTCTTTCCAAAAGGAACTGCTGCACATGCAATAAGAGAAGGCGCAACTTTAAGAAATGGTGAAATACCAATCAACCCTTCTGGCGGATTAAAATCCAAAGGTCATCCTATTGGAGCAACAGGCATAGGTCAAGTAGTGGAGGTCTTCGAACAATTTACTGGCAAAGCAGGAGAGAGAGAAATTAAAGATGCAGAATATGCTCTTACACAAAACTTTGGCGCTACCGGCGCCAGCTGCGCAGTACATATCTTCAGAAAGGAGAAGTAAAGAAGCGTTGTCAGAGACAAAACAACGCGTGGAGAACCTTAGCAGACGTGAGAAATTTATCCAATCTGCCAGCAAAGGAAAGGTACTGCTCAATAAGTGTACGAACTGTGGACATCTTATGCTTGAGACATTGTATTTCTGTGAGAATTGTTTTGGTAATAAATTCGAAGATGTGGAACTAGATGGAATTGGCAGGACTGTAACTTATACAATACAGTCTGTCGCACCAGCAGGATTCGAAGATATGGAGTCGTATGCTTGGGTTGTTTTTGAGGTCGATAATGCTCAGGTTAGGGTATCAGGATTTCTTCCAGGAGTCAAGTCAGCGAAAGATCTTCCTATTGGGGCAAAAGTTAAAGTATCTGGCTTCGATTCAAAGCATGGCCTATCGTTACAGAAAATCTAATTTGTAGTTGCTTTATACAAATTATATTGTTTGTATAAGCATTGGTTCTATAAAGTATATTACTAGATAGCTTGAAACTACAAAAAGAAGCTAATCTATGGCTAGGCGCTCAAAAAAGTCAATACAGGAGATACTAGGGTCGCATAACTTTGTTTCATTTAACCATAAAGAAGCTGAACTAGACAGGAAAATTGCTCTAACCACTGAAGGGTTTACTACAAATAAATACTGCGAACTAGTCCTAAGAGATAGAACAAGGCTATCAGAAGAAAACGCTCTTACTATCTGCAACTATATAATTGACTACAAGCAAGAAATAAACGCAAAACCAAGCACAATAAAAAGCACAATTCAATTCCTATCGGAGTTATCAAGAAAAGTAGGACTAGAAAAGAAATTTGCAGATATGACAAGAGACGATATCCTCAGTCACTACCTTGACAGCTGCCGCAAGTCGGAAAATGAGGACCCAATGCACAAGTGGATTGGTAGCTACAATATAAAACGAGAAATAGTACTGCGGTTCTTTAAATGGCTTGCCTTTCCAGAGGTCGGGGACCCAAAGAAAAGAGACAAGCTGTATGCCGCATCTAAGGAGCCAAAATGCATACAGGATATTCCGCTATTGAGAAGAAAAGAGGTCAGCTGCTACAAGCCTTCCGATATGTGGACGCCTGAAGATGATTTACTCTTTTTGAAGTACGTTAGCAACAAAAGGGACAAATGCTACCATATGATGGCTCTAGACACATCAGCACGTCCTCATGAAATTTTAAACTTGAAAATAAAAGATGTTATGTTCAAGCTTACTCCGGATGGTAAAAGGCAATATGCCGAAGTGCTCTTAAATGGAAAAACAGGTTCAAGGCCTACACCACTAATTCAATCTATTCCATATGTAAAGGCATGGCTAGACGAACATCCAAGAAAAAACGTGCCTAATTCACCTTTATTTGTAAGCCTGAATAATCAAAGCAACCACTATACAAGGCAGCTTACACGCGAATGTGTATGACGATTACAAAAAGGCGTTTTTTCCAAATCTATTACAAGACCCTGCTATACCGGCGCAAGACAAAGAGAAAATAAAGGTCTTGCTGGCCAAGCCCTGGAATCCGTACACTCTTAGACATTCAGGCCTCACTGAAAAGGCTAGAAAGATAAAGGAAATTCAACTCCGGCAATATGCGGGCTGTCTCCAAATAGTAAAATGCCTCAAAAATACGTACACTATTTTGGAAACGAGTCATCTGAAAGCCTACTTGAAGCATATGGTATTGTCACTCGAGATAACTGTTCGGTAGACCTTCTCAATCCAAAAATCTGTCCTAACTGCAGTGAAGGTAACACGCAAGACGCTAAATTCTGTACCAAATGTCGTATGGTATTAACATATGATGCTTATAATGAGACCATAGAACAAAAGCAGCAGAAAGATAAAGATTTGGAATCAGTCAAAGAGCGAATGGCCAGCATAGAGAACGTTCTTGTTGCTATTCAACCATTGCTACAAAACATAAAGCCTGAAATGCTAACTAAACTGCAGCTAGCAGGAATGAACAAGTAAATAAAAAACAGTTTTTGATATTAAAATACTAAGTTGGTTGTCTTCCAAAGATTCTTCAGCTTTCTGTTTTTCTTCCATTTTTGTTTTTTTGCGTTTTCTACTCTATGCTTTTGTTTATATTTCTCATCAATGCATCTAAAGCCCAGAGATGCTTTTCAGCCGCGCAATTGATTGACAATGGAATCTTACCCTCAAGGTCCTTTGCCAGAGAACTGGAGGAACATACTGGTGAATTATTTAATGGAGCTGCAATGCTGCCACATTTACAACAGCAAATAGGGCGTAGATTTAACTCCGTCAATCCATGAAAACCTGGTGCACTCAGATTGAAGAAAGATACGCCATCAATTTGAACACTAGGTAATTATGCAAATCAAATCTAATACTACTGTACGTAGTCTATACCTTTTTCGTTTATAGTTATACAAACTCCTCCTTCTTGAGGATAAGGGTTAGCATTAGTTTTCACAGCTATCTTTTTGAAATGATTATT
>JBKPMB010000178.1:0-4814 GCA_046731995.1 Thermoproteota archaeon
TGTTTTCCTTCTTCATACTCCAATAAATCATTTTGTAACAAAACTGTTAGATATTCTTTCAGCTGTGCATACGACAGAAATGCTTTGTACATTATTTTTGTCTTTGTAGCTCCACCATTTGCTGCTTCTAGAATTAACCTAACTATGTCAGTTCTGCTTCTATATTTCATAAGAATGTTTTATTTGACCGGATATATATGAGGAGCCGTACTTTCGATCATCTTATTTGATCATATTATTCGATCGATGAAGTGATCATTGTAATTGGGTAAGTGTCACTTAAGACGCCTTAATGATATGCAATATACTCTATAATGCCTGACGTATTTCATCCTAGAATTGTTGCTACATGTTTTACTAGATCTTCTATAGCTTTTGGTTTTCTAATAAAGTATTTTGCTTCCTCTAGTTTTGGAAACGATTCTTTGAACTCTTCGCGGTAATCTTCAAATGCTGTAATAAAACATACTTCGATGCTGTTGTCAATATCTTTTATTTTTTTGTACAATTTAAATCCATTCATTTTAGGCATTCTAATATCTAGCACTGCAAGACGATAGGAGTTTGGCTTGAAATTGGACAACGCTAGCAAAGGATCACTGTATGAGTCAACTTCAAATCCATTCATTTCTAAAATCATATCAAAGGCTGAAGCTATATCTGGCTCATCATCTACGATTAATATTTTCCTTGGATTGCTAGAGGGATTATGGCTGATATTTTCGTTGTTATTACTATTATTATCCTCATTATGAGTAGCCATCATAGAAAATATCTATCTTATAGATATAGGTGCTTCGATTTGTAATCACTATCATTATGATGTCCTATCCTTTAGTTGATTTATTTTTTGTATTTGCTATTTGTCCACTTTCCTCTTCTTGTTTTATTCTACTTTATAGGCTGGTTTAGGTTTAGCATCCCAATTCTGGATATTTTTGTAGTTAAATTACCAATAACTAAAATTTTAGGTTGGTGCTCATGATTTTGCTAGTGTTTATGATTGTGCTTATGCTTATGTGGTTTAGTATGATCTTTACATTATCACTACTGATATTGCCAAACATAACAATCAGCCCCAAGCGGCTCAGGATAATCATTATGTTCCATCCTGAGCTATGAGTGGAAAATTTACACTCTTAGTCACTCCGCTAAAACTTGCAGGCGCTTCTGGTTCACCAATATGTGCGATTGGTATGGAAGAATGAAAAGAATAAATATCAAATGAAATTGGCTGTTAGTTGGAAATAAGATCCTCCGAAACTTTATCGAATAGCAATTTCACCCATAATTATGACTATAGAAGGAAAGGGTAAGAAAAAAACCGTCCTAAGAACGATTCGTATAGATAAGGACTTAGATGATGCTTTAGCTAAAGATGCTTCCGAACATGGTATAAGTGAAAATGCACTTATTTCTTCAATACTTGCAAAGTATATTGAATGGGATAGATATGCTGAAAAGTTTGGTCGTGTTTCCTTGCCTAGTGAGGCTCTAAAAGCCATTATCGAAGCTACTGAACCAGATAAATTAAGAACTGCTGCTGAAGAATTTACAGCATCAGTACCTAAAGATTACATCATGTTTCACTATAGGAAATTAGATGTTGAGGCATGTCTTTTACACTTGTCATTTTTATCAAGATATGCTGGAATGTTTAAATATGAACTACAGACAGAACAGGAAAGAAACTATACAGTTACAGTTCATCATAAATTTGGCGAAAAATGGTCTTACTGGTTAAAAGAGTCTATTTCAATTGGCCTATTTAGAAACGTCTTGGGAATTGTTCCAAAGACTCATCTGAGTAAGAATTCAGTAATATTTACATTTGTTTTACCTTGACCATATCTATTTGAGATATTATCAAGTCTCGTTGGAGCATTCTTCCCAATTCTTAACTTCAATTCTGTTGCCTTGATTTTCATATGCATAAATTTTATTATCTTCTTCATATGCTGTTTTCTTATGTGAGTTATCACAAAATGGTTGGTTACAGCTTAAACCACACATACAAATCCATATACTTTTTGTCCCAAGCTTAATCTCTACTGGACCTTTGTATTCCTTTTTGACAAGTCTGGCCATATCTTGTTTGTGTAATATAGTATAATGCTATATTCTGGATATGCACTCACGATATTCGATGTAATACATTGTACCACATGCAATAATCATTGATGTTCCTTGTGGACATCCAGACCAAATAACTGCAATTTGGTAACTGCACTATGAAGAGTTCAACGTCAAACCTTCAGACCGCAGTACTGGTATCAGTACTATCAGTCATACTCTTGTTTGGTGTAGTATCGAGTTTGTATAATGCATATTATACATAAATAGCAGATGCTAAGAAAGGCTAACACGAAAGTAAAGATGCAACAGACTCAGCAGTATTATCACTATCACAGCAGCAGCCATTAATCCCCGGTGCAATTCAGTTATCAGCTGAGGAACAACGTTCGGGCTACAGATGGATAAATGCTACCAATGGAGTAATCAATCCAACCATGAGCTTCAACGTAGGTGTAGAAGACTATACAGCTACAAAATCCAACAGATTCTAAACATCAATTAGTTGTAGACGATCCAAATGGAAACCAACTTGCAACAAGCGGCGATATAGTATATGGAAGTTCCAGCCAATTGTCATTTTAGCCTAGCACGACTGGGATATTTGGGTATCATTGCATATATCATCCTACAACAATGAGAGGTATAATACAAGTCGTAGCTGGCGGCTAAAAATATAGCCAACTAATATATTTTGAAGACAACATCGAGGATCAAAAAATAAGTTCTTTCATTTAAGGGCCAATATGTCATTTATTTATTTATTTATCAAGCATCTCAGAGAGTTTAATAACCATTTTCTTAGTGACCAATAACGTTTCACATAACACTAGCAAATGCATTACTAGAATGTTAGTCGTGTATCGATGAACTTATAGTGTACTGACATGTATTCACAAAGCGAATCTTACACACCAAATCAAAAAGTAAAGATTGTAAATGGAGCAGAGAATATCTTGAATCTTTACATTTCATGTGCAAAGTCTCTCAGAAAGAGTATAGTGTTTGTTATGATCTTACGGACCTATAAGGATTAAGAAGATTGCATATATATTTGGACTTCAAATTTCGAAGTAGACGACAAAGAAATCAAAGTAAGTTGCTTACTGGCATCAAGAACGAAAACCTCGAATACTGCAAGAAACTAGAAGAGATAGCACATATAGAGATACGTCATATGGATGGTGTCAAGGGTAACTTTACTATTCTTGATAGCAAAGAGATACTTATTACCGATTTATAGATAAACTTGGGGTGCTGCTTTAAGGAAAAACTCCAAGAAAAGTTCGTATAAATCTCCGTTTGGAAATTCTTAGTGCATTTTTCCCTCTCCCTGTCAGAGTATACACTATTGTCTTACCTTCTTTTTCGTCACCGCTGCTAATAAATCCCATTTCTCTGAGATTTTTTAGTGCTGGATAGATAGTGCCGGGGCTAGGTTTTTCTCCCTTTCTTTTTGCAATCTCATCAGCAATTTCCTGGCCGTGCATTGGTTTCTTTGAAAGAAGAAAAAGGATTAGAAATCCTAACATCCCTCGCATATCACAGCAATAATTATTATCATTATCGCCAACAAATCTTCTCATGTTACGCTATAGTATGTTGGTCATCCGATATATATAAATAAGCCGAATGTCATATATCGCATATCCAATATGTATAAGGAGGTGGATGTAGATATGGGTTGTGGATGCTATGGAGGTGGATCTCAAAGAGCAAGAAGCTTTCTTACCAAAGAAGAACGTATTGCCCTGCTAAAGGAATATCAAGATGAGCTAGTCAAGGAAAAGCAAGGTGTATCTGAACAAATCAAAGCACTTGAAGCAAGTTAATAAGCTGATTTCATCAGAATTTTTTATTTTTTTAACTGATTAAGAAGTCATGTTCTTGCAAACAGTCCCGTATTTAGAGATATGTACTTGAGAAGTGCATCCTAACTATGATGCCATGTAGATAAATACATCTGCAACTGATAGATTGCTACACAAAAGTAACCAAGATAGAATATCCATCTTAATCATACACTATGTGATCTGCTCCATTATCCATTCTTTAAACTTTGTAATTGCAAATACTTCAGATTGCTTGATAAAAGCAGGATCTTTTATCTTCCATTGATCTTGTGGAATAGAATCAAAGAACTCTTGCATACACAAAGTAAATCTAAAGCGTAAATTCCTTGGATTTTCAATTATTCCATAACGAGATAAGATATTAGCAATCTTTCCAAAGGCAGCATCATAGTCTCTTTTAAAAGATGGTATTTCAAAAACCTGATACAATATTGAGGTTATTGCATCTAAATCTTCACGAATAGTAATCAAGTGATACAATATATTGTATAATCTATGTCAAGATTAACCTTATTACTAAATGGCTCGAATTTCTGCATGATAGTTATTCATGCAAGAGTGTCTCAATCGTTTTTTTCAATGTTTGTTTTAATTTTACTGCACCCTCCTCGTTATCTTCATATGGGATGCATCTTAGATGCCTTAAGTCAAATGGAACATCATGCATGTCATCAGTGATAAGTATAACTTCCTTGGGTTTTTAAGCTTCATTGAATGTTCTAATGCCTCTGATTTAGACACTCAAGTAAATTTCTGGTTACTAAATGTGATGGGTCACACTAACTAAGTTAGGCATTACTACTGGTATTATATAGTCATTTACCCATTGACCCAGCCTCGTTACCTCATGACAAGCTCATGAGAGCTACCAAATTAATTGGTACGAAT
>JBKPMB010000179.1:0-5802 GCA_046731995.1 Thermoproteota archaeon
TCCTTGCAAGAAAGGATACTGTCTACAATGTAAATCCACATTTCCTTATGGTACAAACAACCATAAGGATTTGTTATTCTCATAATTGGGTATACAGAACCACGGCTAGCAAAGATCTTGAGTATTGGTTAACTTGTTACCTAAGATTAATAACCCACGCAACTGTCTATATATATATGTCTATACTTACCATCTAATAGGCAACAACTGCATATGCTCTCGTACTGTCTATGCCGATTGTTAGCTACTTACCTCAGAATACTATAATACAGATAGCTTCATCAGTTTGGAAAACAGGCAGCAGAGACATAAGAGATGTCTTAAAGATTGCCAAGTTATGTAATCCGGTAGATACCGAAGAAGACATAAACAGGCTGATATCCATACATCAAAAATATAGCAAAACAGGTAAAGAGTACAATTGATAACCATCCATAATCTTACAATATGCAATACGTGCTAATACTTCCAGATTTGTGTAGTCATAGTCATTAATTAACGCTATTGGTACGCAGAAGCTCTTGCACATATGTCAGCATTCTGTTGGCTCAACGATTGACCCAGCTGACCTGTAAAGGTATTGCATTGCTGCATATTTTGAGTCTGAATGTTGTTTATACCGTTGGAAAATCCAAATATAATAATACCTGTTATCAGTAGAACTATTCCGCCTATGATTTTTCCTATTCCCATTCCTTTCTATGTAACCTCCCAATTTTCTCTAAAGTAATATAACGTAACAACGAAGTAGAGTAGGTAGTCAGGATGTATCGCTTATTCCTATTATTTTTACTAAATTACGCACTAAGATGTACTAATTCTTATTACATCAATTATGTAATACTGCTGCAAAAGTATGGGAATGGAAGTAGTAGTCGTTCTCTTTTTTCTTTCTTTCTCTATTTATTTTTCAATTTCGTTTGCTATCATATTTCCCCATTCAGTCCATGATCCATCATAGTTCTTTACATTCGAATACCCTAGCAAATATTTTAGAACAAACCATGTATGTGATGAACGTTCACCTATTCTGCAATACGCTATTATTTCTTTATCAGAAGTTATGCCTTTTGATTCATATAATTTCTTTAACTCATCTACAGACTTGAATGTCCCATCACTATCGTTTACAGCTTGGCCCCAGGGAATATTAGCCGCTCCTGGTATATGCCCTCCTCTTTGAGCATGCTCTGTTGGGTATTCCGGTGGTGCTAAAATCTCACCTGTAAATTCTTTTGGGCTTCTAACATCAACAAGCGCTTTATCTGCTTTGTCTAAAGCTTCCTTGACATCATTGAGAAATACACGGATATTTCTGTCTGGCTCAGAGGCCTTAAAATCCCCAGCCGGATAAGATGGAATATCTTTTGTTAATGGTCTATCCTCTTCTAACCATTTCTTTCTACCTCCATTCATTAACCTTAGATCTTTGTAGCCATAATACTTGAAGACCCAAAATGCAAATGCTGCAAACCAATTGTTAAAATCTCCATATAACACAAGAATTGTATCATTATTAACTCCAGCTTTTTGTAGTAGCTTTTCACATGCTTCTCTTGATAATATATTTCTGCTTATAGGATCGTTGATGTCCTGCTTCCAATCAAATAATACAGTCTCTGGTGCATGCCCTAAGCCGTAGTTAGCTTTTGGGTCATAATCCACTTCAGCTATACGAACCTTTGTATCTTTTAAATGATCTTCTACCCATTGGGTATCAACAAGTACTTCTGGATGTACATAAGCCAATAATAATAGTCACATTAATTGTATGTCATGCAGACGTATATATATTAAATTAGACTTTTGGTTTTGTCAACTTATAGGAACGTAAATCTGGGTAAACTGCTTGGAGATATTAGTATTCTCACTCTTAAATAGAATCTTTTTTACATGTCTGAAATATACATTGCAAAATGATTCTGGAACATGATCCTGGAATAATTGCTATGAATCATAGAGGTTTAAGAACAGCAGTAGATGATTATAGCACATTAGATAAAGAAGCAACGTCGTAGAATGATATATTTGATGCCTTTAGGTTAGCATTGAAGTTTTAGCATTTTGTAGAAACTGTCAACACTGTTGAAGACATTAAGACGATTTTAGCACAAATCATGGAACCACCGAATAGATATTACAGCCAACCTCACGGAATGACTTGTCCTATGATTTTGTCAAGACATAGGTACAATTCCATCACAATGCAGCATAGGCTACTTACTACTGAGTCTTTTTGTTGTATTATTATCATTTTTCGTGTAAAGTCATCCGTAAATACTCTAAGCATAGCAACAATCACAGCAACTAGTTATCAAAATTTAGGCTTTAAGTGCAATCTGGTGGTATTGGGCCTTTTTGGACATGCCGATTTTGTCAATTGTTCCTGATGCTCTGGCTGAAGATAATGAGACATTGGTTGCCATTATATAATTGTCACATTTTTCAGGAAAATTATTTGTGATTTTCGTAAGCTCATTATCTAATTGAACTAGAATCTGACGTCTAGCACGTGTAAGGTTCTCATAGGTGTTAATGAACTTTGCTTGAAAAATCCATTTACCATTTCCAGCGATTAGTTGGAGACGGATAAGGAGCGCTACCTTCATAGGTAGCTTCTCTTCCACCGTCTGGTCCACGATTAAACGTTGTAGTCCCTTGACCATCAGATAATTTGTTATTAATTATTGGTAACAATAATCTTACCAATGATTGGAGTTTGGAGAATTATACCAGTAACTATGAGTTTTGAATAATTTTTCATATCAATACTCAGGGCATTAATTCAGGTTCTGTCTACAATATGCTTATACTATAATTCCATAGATAACATGAAGTATTCACAAATTTATCATGCCAACTATGGAATGTTTTCTCCAGACTTTTGCGCAGTATTTTTGATACGGGAATTATGTAAAAGGAAGAATGAAAAGCGTATTCTTCTACCAGATTCAAAAAAGTAATGATATAATTATATTTTTAATATTCCATATGCACGCAAGATATGTGTCAGTGAGCAAGAGCATGGAACAAGAAATACCACTTGAAATCAATGACCACTCGATATTTGGTAAGGATGCAGATGAAGTTGATTATAACAGTGTTGGCCCATGTCCTTTTTGTGGTTCACGTATAGATGAATTCAACTTTTGTGCTGTGGTGGAAATATGAGGTGCGATTAACATAGCTTTTTTCATCAGTCTTTTTGCAGGTTGATATAACCTTCAACATAACGTATAAGCAGTATATGGCATGCAAGGGAATATGTATACATCACAAAGCTTCTGGTCGTTATGCGACTGGACACAAACGTTGTCAAACATGTGACTTGTTTATGCAATGGGATGGAGTATTCTGTCCTTGCTGTGGATCTAGGTTAAGAATAGGACCAAGAAACATCGAAGACAAGGCAAATTTAAGGAAACAAAGAAGATACAAAAAATGATGTCAGATTGACTAACCTGGAGCCGCAAATGAAGGTCGAGGGCAACATTTCTATTCAAAAAATCCTCCGAGGAAAGAAATCATAGTTCTCTGGCTTCAATAAATGTAAAATCTCCTCTTTCTTCATCTAGATATGTTTCAAATCCCTCGGCTTTTATTACATCACGAAGCTTTGATAACCTTCCTTGACAATGAAAATACTGTAACATCTAGAGCTTCATCAGCCAATGGAACTTTTTTCATATCGCAGGCTGTGACCTTATCATTTATTGCCACATGGTCAAAGCTATAGACTCTTTCCGGTCCAATTGACTCCATAATTTTTGCTTCACCACAACCAAAGTCTCCAACCTGATGCCTAGGAGATAGCTGCTTGATTCTTTTGATTATTTCTTCATATGGGATAACACTCCATGTTTTTCTTGCTTCTCTGTACTGTCTGTGATATTCTTCCCACTCTCTTGGGTCTTTTAGCATTCGTTTGTGAGTAGTCTCAGAATTTTCATTATTGATTTGGTTGTTTAGTCTAGTGAAATCTCCATATTTTCTTATGCGTTGCTCTATTTGTACAGGGGTGAGCTCTACCTCAAGGTCTCTTCTAGTAAAAGTAGGAGTGCGATACTCTATTTCGATTAGGTGAGTTCTATGGTTTTGTTCAGACGATTGTTGTATAAACTATCTTAATAGACCTAGCAATGCAGCCAGAGTGTCGAACTCGTAGATGTGTTTTAGATTTTGATGACGGTAGGAATTCTTGCTCTCTAAGTTTTGATATTATTATACAAGCTTCTTCAACATATTTTTAGCTAACTCTCTGATAGATCATGTAATATGTGCTTTACACTTTATAGCAAATGATCCTACAGATGATCTTATATTGGATTTGAATTGTCACCATGACTATCATCATCTTCTGAACATAATTTGAACTCAGAAAAGCTCATAATCTGATGGACATCCAAATTTATTTGTCATGAATATCATGTCAAATATTACCAAAATAATCTTGCCTTTTTAAATGTACAGCTAGTTAAGTGAATCTTTATTGTTATCTGTCCATATTCTACTATCTTTTTGAACCATCTACTGCATCCATTATTACTTGGATGGCATGAATACCAAAGTTAGTCTTACAATAATTCTCATTTCTCAGCTTTGAATCAAGTTTATTTGTCCTTATCAACTCCGATACTCTGTTTACAGCAGCAAGATAATTCTTCCCTGATGTCCAGCTAAGTATTACAGTACATTTGTCACAAACGCAACCTTTCGCATTGGCCGCATATATTTGATGACAGAAAACGCATTTGTTATAAACCATAGAGCTGCCAGCTCTTGGAGCGTTAAGACCAAAATGAACTATGTTAAAGCAGGTCATACACAAATGCTGCTTACATCCTAAACATGTATGATATTCTTCATTTTTAGTACATTTTTCACACAATGTCATTATTGGTTAGAAACACCTTCAAAGTAGGGTTGGTTGTTAGTATTATTGTACTGGCAAAACAAGAATAATAAAAGCTATCAAATCGTGAGAAATGAAGTACTTGTACGATTTACTTCCAGTTCATAATGCTACCATGTCATGAAAAATAGCCAGCGGAACAAAAATTGCAAAGCCAATCAATATATAGCATATGTACTCATGCTATTCTTTCTTGGCAACTTCTTTACTTGTATCTGATGCTTCTTCTTTTACAGGCAAGCTGCCATCAACTAAGGCGCAATTCAATTGGTAAATCTCTTCAGTTACCATGTTTCCTCTGACCAGCTTTCTTATCCTATACCCTCCTCCAATATTCCTAATACCTACTCCATTAGCAAGTAGGACATATTTTTTTACTCCACCATGGACATCAGGACGCATAGGGGTACCTGATTTGTCGCTACCTCCAGTAACCTTCATTTTGCCTCCTGTAATACCTACAACTGAGGAGTCAATGATATCCCCAATCTTTGAGCCAAGTAATGGCTGGGCTGATCTGTCCTTTAACTCCTGTGTGATGCTTTTCCCCTTGGAATCAGAGATTACAAGTTTAAATTGAGCCAAGTAGAAGTCAAGCAGTGTATCTGTTTAATTAACCTTCACCATATGAATAACGGAAGAAGATGAACCACTCTCATTAACTCTGTATTAATAAATATAATTCGACATAACTATAATGGTATAGTTGTCTAATGTATTATGAGAAGAAAAAAGAAGATGATAAAATAATAAAATGCCAATGCTAATGTTACAATGCAAAACATGTGGCGAAGTCTTCCCAGGAATATATGTCCCTGAAGAAAGTACTACTGATTTTAAAGCAACTGCTACAAATGCAGATACTTTGCATACATGTTCAAGACAACACA
>JBKPMB010000180.1:0-3461 GCA_046731995.1 Thermoproteota archaeon
CGAATGCAAGTTCAGTAGGTAAGCTTGTCGCGGGCGATGGAGCAACTTATCATAGAGTTACTTTTGAAGCATTGACATTCTACCCTAAGTTACAAGAGGTAGTCGAAGGAGAGGTTGTAGAAATCACAGAGTTTGGAGCATTTGTTAGGATTGGGCCAACCGATGCTTTGTTACACCTGTCCCAAATAGCGGATGACTACTTAAAAAGTGATGTCAAACAGGGAGTTATCATTGCTAATCAAAGTGCGAGATCCCTTAAGATCGGTTCAAGAATACGTGCAAGAGTAACAGCCGTGAGTCTCGGTAAGGGAGCAGCCATGGGAAAGATTGGTATAACCTGTAGGCAGCCATTTCTTGGTGCAACAGAATGGATAGAGCAGGAAATAAAGAAAGCGAAACAGCCCGCAGCCCCTGCAACTACCAAGAAGGGGGGAGGCAGCAAGTAAGTGGCTAGAGAGGTAGCGTGCAAGAAATGCAAGGCTATTACCACAGGAAAGGTATGTCCAATCTGCAAATCCACTGACCTCACAACTAACTGGTCCGGTATTGTAGTAATATTTGATCCTTCAAAATCGCAAATAGCTGCTACTCTTGACATATCTGTTCCTCATAAGTACGCTGTCAAGGTTTCATAAACTAAGAAATGGAAGATTTGAATGCATTTCTTAATATCAGACAATCACTTTTGAATTTTCTTAGGGAAGATATAGGGGCAGGAGATCTTACAAGTAACAGCATCATTGAATCTAAGGCTTATGCGCGGGCTGAAATCGTCTGCAAAGCCAATGAAACTGCAGTAGTATGTGGACTCGAGGAAGCAAGTATGATATTTGAAATAAGCAACTGTAAAACTAAAACCTTCGTTAGAGACGGTTCGTTGATTAAAAAGGACTGCGTAGTAATGGAGATAATTGGCAAAGCATTATCCATAATGAAGGTAGAAAGAACAGCTCTTAATTTGATAATGAGAATGAGTGGAATTGCTACTGAAACAAGAAAATTTACCGCATCAATTCAGAATCCCTTCAGCTCTGTTAGAATCGCCTCAACTCGCAAGACCGCACCTGGACTTCGCTTCTTTGACAAAAAAGCTTTCGCCGTAGGAGGAGGAGAAACCCATAGAATGCGGTTGGATGATATGATCTTGATAAAAGATAATCATATTCCGCTAGTAGGCTCTGTAGAAAAAGCTATCAAGCGTGCAAGGAAGAAAATAGGTTCATCAATTAAAATAGAGTGTGAGGTGAGGAATTTAGAAGAAGCAATCTCAGCAGTAAATGCAGGTGCGGATAGAGTAATGCTTGATAACTTTTCTCCAATAGAGGTATCTCGAACGATTGGTGAACTATCTAAGAGAGGCATTCGTGACAAAGCGAAAATCGAAGTCTCTGGAGGAGTTATGTTGCAAAATGTCAAATCGTATGCAAAAGCAAAGCCTGACATTATCTCAATCGGCTATCTGACACACTCTCCTAAAGCTGTTGATTTCAGTTTGGAAGTTTTAGAAAGAAAATCAAAGAAAAAAAGATAACGAAATCTTCTTAATGTGTTATGATAAGCATAAGTGAGACATTGTAGCTAAACTGATGACAGTTAAGGATGCTAATAATATTTCATTTTTCGCCGCTCAATACCATAAAATACGTATACACACTTCCATTCTTTTTTCATCAGAAAAGCACAGTATGTATTACCCAAGAGAAATTTTAAATTGCGAGCATTCTATCTATTGAAAGTTTTGCTTTTTCAGCGATATTTGCAGGTACCTTGACCTCATATACCATATTAACGAGGGAATTATGAACTTTTTCTAAACTGATCTTTTTCATGTATTTACACACAGCATCTTCTTTTATAGGTATGAATTGCTTGTCTGGATTTTCCTTTTTCATTCGATGAATGATACCAGTTTCTGTTGCAATTACAAATTGTTTTGCACTGGACGTTCTAGCATGATTCATCATTCCCTCTGTAGATAATATATGACCACCTCTAGCCAAGTCACCTTTCGACATGTGGTATAGCGTTGATGATGTACAGCTACATTCCGGATGAACCAAAAACTCTGCATTTCTGAAGTTTGCTAACATATTGTTAATTTGTTCTGCGTTTATACCCGCGTGTACATGACATTCGCCGGGCCAAACATACATATTCTTTCTCTTTGTTATCTCTGCCACATAAGATCCCAAGAACATATCTGGTAGGAAAAGTATTTCCTTGCTATCGGGTATACTTTTTATTATTTTAACAGCGTTAGACGAAGTGCAACAATAATCTGACATGGCCTTTATGTCGGCTGACGTATTAACATAGCTTACTACTATTGCGCTTGGGTGGTCCCTTTTCCAAGCTCTGAGCTCGTCTACATTAATCGAAGAGGCGAGGGAACAACCTGCGTTCAGATCTGGAATAAGAATTTTCTTATCCTGACATATAATTGAAGCAGTTTCAGCCATAAAGTATACACCACAAAATAATATGATATCAGCATCTGTTTGTGCTGCATTTCTTGATAAAGCTAATGAATCACCTATGAAGTCAGCTATATCTTGCACTTCGGGTAATTGGTAATTATGTGCAAGTATAACTGCATTTTTGTCTTGCTTTAGAGCCACAATCTGCTTCCTGTAGTCTATATCCAGCATCGCCATTTTGACTGATGATCCTATCTCTGTTATCATTACATTTAAAGTAGTATAATCTAGGACAGCATTGCCTTACTACTGCTCAATGTAGGCAATACTTGCCTCCTTTATTTAGCTTTGTTTATCAAATCGTGCAATATCCATATCATGTGTGAATAAATTACGATCTACATATGCATAATATGTTAGTTAGTGTTACATAGTCACTGCTCATAGGAAATGTCAAAAATCATTGTGCCTGCTTAAAAACGATCCTAAATATTTATATAAAAAGAAAAGTTGTGCCAAGTGATAGTACACATTGTCTTAAGTTGTTTCCTGATTTGTAGCGGCTGTTGTAGTAGATGCTGAGGATGCTGAAGATGCTGAGGATGCTGATGATGTCCCATCAACTATTTCTGCAATAGCAAACCTATTCCCTACTTGGACTACTCTAATCTTTGCGTTCTGTCCTACTTTGCCTTCTTTGACGAAGATTACGAATCCTTGTATTCTTGCAATACCGTCACCCTTTCTACTTATTTCTGTTATCTGAACCTCGTATTCTTTGCCAGTCTCAACCGGTTTGGGACCAAGGTTTTCATTTCTTCTAAATCCTCCGTAACTCATTCCTTTTGTACCTTAGTTGAAACCATATCAAAACCATATATAAACTGTCGATTACATACAAATATGCCCAATGACATATTGCCTTGCACTACGTACCTATTCTAACATGATCATCACAGACTGAACGTAAGCATTCTATGGCCGATAATACTGCAAGATAACTTGTCTTAGGATTAGTTGGACTTTGTATGTTATTGACTGATA
>JBKPMB010000181.1:0-6936 GCA_046731995.1 Thermoproteota archaeon
GGATCAGAAAGGCTAACAATATCTATAAAGAAAAAATTCACATTTACAACTTCTGATGGTAATCCAATTTCCGATATGTTTGAGCCATATACACCTGAGAGTTTTTTATATGTCTCTACGCAACTTTGACTGTCAAACGTAAAGTCAGACTCCAGTATGGGTCTCCCAAAAATTGGTTTTCCACAAAGCATACACGTTAATAAAGAAGACTGATCGCCAAATGACAAAGACCCTTCCTCAGAAATTCTAAAGTTGATCCAGGATGCGGCGTGATGCATCCCCTTAATTGATAGCAACCTTATACTTCTGCTCAAGGAACCATTAGATTCTTCGAGTTTCAGTTCAATTGTACCATCGAGTATAGAGCTTAGAGCATTTCTAAACTGCTCATTTGTCGGTGTAGTAAGTGTAAAAATTGCTGACGCTTCTGCATCTTTTAGAATGAAAGAGAGATCGTTAAGAAATTTTAAGAGATCGTTTTCTCCGAATATGGCTGCAAGGTGTGTAAGTGAATCAATTATCAGACGAATCGGTCTGTTGTTACGTAATCCAAAATCAGAAGTGATTGAATCTACTGGATACTTATCAGAACCTGTTCCGTTCTGTGATACATAATTTTGGCATTTTCTTATTTGTGTTATGCAGTTACGAACCTGTGTAAGAGTCATATTCAATTTGTCACTTCTAGCACTTGTGTCAAGATGCTCTGTTGTAATGCCTTCCTTGCCAGAACCTGTCATTTGGTCTTTCGTTTCGGTTTTCGAAACAGAAACCGAATGCGAATAGTAATGGTGCGCTTGATCGTCTATAGGCGTGTTATACAGATATGGGTTTATAAACAGAGAATTTTGGTCCAAATCTAACCTTTCAATTTTAGAGAATTGGTTTTTAAATTGCTTGTTGATCAGACTCGAGCTTATATATATGCAATAGCTGCCTTCTAACAGGCTATCTGTGAAAAATTGCCTGCAATATACGCTTTTTCCTGATCCAGATGGGCCAGTGACAAGTATTAGGCTTTCTGGTATGGTCGCTTTACCAACTAGGTCAGATATACCAGGTATCTGCATTATTTGTATACTTCATTTCGAATCTTGTCATATATACTTTTTATGTCCGCTCTGAAAAATTAGGTCCTCGTTTGCATTGCTTCTATTATCTTTGTAAGTTGTTCGAATTGGTGCGCAAACGGATGATTTGGATATTTAATTACGGTCAGAAACTCTTTGTTGCTGAATTGGATATCACAATAGCAGGGGACAGCTGAAATCACATCCATTCTAACTTCACTAGCAAGACTGTTGGCAATCACGGTCCCTTCTTTTTTTTGCTGTTCTGTTATAATAGATCCATCTCCACGGGAATGAGGTATGACTGAACTATAACCAAAGGTTCTTGGATCCGACTGAGTTTCTTCTGTTTGGTGAGTTGCTAGATGAATTGGGACACAATATCCGGCCACCCTATTCATTACTAGGTAAGATCGGGCACCGAACTTTGTAAATGATCCATATATTTCCTCCGCCATCTTTCTTGTGCCCTCGATATCAAGATCACCCATCTTTAAGGTTAGAAACAACGTGTCTGCTACAGCTAGGGCATTTATTGACCAATACCTAATACCTGGGCTAGTGTCAATTATGATGTAGTCAGCATCATGAAAGGAAATGAGCTGTTCTCTCAACAAGATAAACCTGCGTAGTAGCTGTATTTTCGAACTTTCTTGTTTTCCACTACCGCCCTCAAGTCTGTAAATTTCTTCTTTCTTTGGACTCGAAAACCCAACCCATAATTTACCAGCTATTTTTTGATTTTCTAATTTGTTGTTGTGAGCATTAGCATTAGATATCCCCTCTACTACGGGGGTAAGGTCCACTATTATGTCTCCTACCTCTGCGCTGCCATTTAGAAAGTCGTTAATCCACTTCTTAGGGTTCTTGTCAAAGTAGGAATGAAGGCTTGGTGCATATACATCAAGGTCTAATAAAAAAACTCGGTAGCCTTTTTTTGCCAGCAATGAAGCCAAGTTAGCCGCTATTGTAGTTTTTCCCGTACCCCCTTTGTAGGAATGAAAAGCGATACAGCTGGCCATTCAGTATAGAAATGCTTACTAATACTCTCATATATAGGGTTGGGTCCAAGAAGCCGACAGGGCAAGGTACCTGCGAATACAACAACGGAGGAATATCTTGAGTAGAGGATCAAAATATAACGGACATGAGCGCAGTCTCTAATAATTATGCCATGTTTATCTACACTCTCTTTTTGAGGGATAAGATTTATGCCAGATTGCGGCGCATCGTCATAATGTTATGATTGATAATGTTATGTCACTATAAATATTCGCCTACATTCTATTAATATATTATGTAACACAAATTAACTGGTAAATGCAGCTTGTTCAGATATCTGATTTGCACATTGGAGGGCTTTTTAAAAAAGATGCCTTTGATACTATAGTTGAAGAAGTCAATAGATTGAATCCTACAGCGATAATTATTTCAGGCGATTTAACCGACGATGGTTTAATTTTCCAATTCCAGCAGGCAAGGCAGGAAATTAAGAAATTTGATTGTCCTAATTTAATAGTTTTTCCTGGAAATCATGACTACCGTCACACAGGGTACCTCTTATTTAAAAAATTCTTCGGCTCAAGACAGGTCTACGAGTTCGGCAATGTGGTCGTCCTTACTGTTGCGACTGCTCGACCTGACAGAGACGAGGGCGAGGTCGGACATAGACAGAATCTATGGATGGAAGAATCCCTGAAGAAATATAGCACTAAAATTAAGATTGTGGCGATGCACCATCATTTGATCGCGATACCCGATACAGGATATGCAAATGTCGTTGGTATCTTGGACGCTGGGGATACCCTTAGGGCCTGCTTGGAATCCAAAGTAGACCTTGTCCTTTGTGGTCATAAACACAGGCCATGGCTTTGGAACCTAGGCTCTTTGAAAATTGCATACGCTGGAACAGCATGTTCTTGGAGGTATAGGGGAGTGTTTGAAGATACGTATAATATAATTGAAATTGAGGATGGAAGAATTAATGTAGATATAAAGACAGTTGGCGGGAAGAGGGCTGCTCTTTCAGATGTAGTAAAAACATATGATCAAAATGCAAAACCAACAGATGCAAGATGATTACTGGCGCTGCGGACCATAATAAAATAAAAATTCGGGAAGATAATTGCAATTACACGTGATTTGCGTCCAACTATAAAGGGTTAAGCTGCTTCTGGACTTCACAATTGGTCTTGACTAAGAGCTATAAATTCTTACGATTGAATGCTCTAAAAAACTTGTACGTACAGACATTTGGATAATAGATATGGATTCGATACTGCAGCGAGTTGCTTTTCTGAAGACGCACATACCTAAGCATAACAACAGACTAAAATCTATATAGATGTATAAATATGAAACTATAAGTCAAGCTTTGGGATATTGCTAGTCTCCTAAAATATCAGCCATTGTACGATAATGTTAAACCCGACAAAATAAAATATCTGTTTTCTTAATTTTTGGAGGTTGTTCTTAAAAAGATTAGATTGGTTTAGGTATCCTTCATTGGTTGCTTCCGTCTAACATTTGTTGGCGTACGGGAGCCAAAAATAAGCAGTTCGTAATTTAAGGCATTCTGTACGAAGTGCAATATTTATAGAGAGATAAAAGACTTTAGAAACAGTAGGTTCACAATTATAAAGATATGATCCTATTATGGAAACATTGTGCAACACGTCATCGAATCATACGGCCTGTTTCTTCTTTACCCGAGCAAAAAGGGACATAATGAGTCACAAAGTATAAATCTGGACTGGGCTACACACCTCTCTTCACGGTATAAAGCAAAAAGCCGCATTCTTCGCACGAATAATATAAACTGTCAAAATCGGATAGCAGAATCATTGTATCATAACACCGGGGGCATTCTATTTCATGTTCTATATCTATATAAGTCTCTTTTTTTTGGAATTGTTCTTCCCCAGATGTTGCTATATGCATAGATTTGTTTTTTGTGTCCACACTGGACTGTAAGTTTCCTGTTGCCATATTAAAGATCAAATCTCTATGATATTATTCTAATATAATATGTGAAATACTCTATGGAGAGTGGGGGTCGAGCTTGAAAAACGGTATCTTAGCGAGGCCGAAAGCGCTTTTGTTAATAAAAGTAATTGTTAGTTCTAAAACAATGGCATGTGTTTTAATTACCTTAGGCTAACAACGAACCAAGGTTCTCACATGTCACGTTATGATATTTGTACGCTTGTCAGAATATGGTAGGTTAGGATTTAAGTACATATATGTACGTGAGCATTTATGTTCTTTTCAGACAATTGAAGCTGATCTAAATTCTACTTTAATACTACGTAACATTTTAAAGTCCATTTTTTGTTTTTAAATTTATGTCATCGCCACGTCAGGGAATTAATGTAATATATTCTTCTCCTAATATGCCTAAGTTAAGGTCTCCTTATTTAATTTGTGGCTTTCCAGGCAGCGGATATGTCGGTAAGATGGCTGTTGACCATTTAATACAAGAATTGCAAGCCAAACATCTTGCAGATATTTACTCATCTTCCTTTCCTCCACAGATCATGATCAGAAGTGACGGGACATCGGAATTAATGAAAAATAGCATTTTCTATTCCGAGAGCAAGACTATTTCTGATAGCAGTCTCTTGTTACTTACTGGAGATTCACAACCTGCAAATCCAGACTCCGAGTACAGTTTAGCTGAAGAGATACTAGATATTGCATCAAGGTTTGATTCGCAGATGGTTTTCACTTTAGCCGCGTATATCACAGGGGTGTTTGTAGAAAAACCGCGCATTTTCGGAACAGCAACGCATGCAGATATTGTAAGATCTTTTCATGAGAGAAATATCTTATCTATGGATGGAGGAAGCATAACCGGTATGAATGGTCTTATAATAGGTATTGCAAAACTTCGTGGACTGAAGGGTACCTGCCTGCTAGGAGAAACATCTGGATACGTTGTTGATGCAAAGGCTTCAAAGGCTATATTGGAGAGTTTGCTTTCAATAATAGGAATGTCGCTAGACATGACTAATCTTGAAAAAAGAGCGAAGGATACAGAAATGCTAATACAAACTATTGAACAGCAAGTGGCGGGAAGAGCAGGTAGAATAACAGAAGGTCAGCAGCACTCTGACGTGCAGCACAGACCATCCGATACTGGTTACATTAGTTAGATTGCTGATCAACCAGCTGCTTGTGTTCTAAATCAAGCATCACAGATAAATCTTGTTAGCATTATCAATTTACTAATAACATCAAGAATACATAGTAATTTTATAATAAGTACGGTAAAGATGGAGCAATAGAATTCTGTCTTTATAAGGGTCGACACAAGAACATAACGAGCCTAGTTCCTTTAAAAATATTATAATTTCTTAAGTCTGCCGTACCTTCCAATGTTCAAATTGTTTTCTCCACGGAAACTCTGAGTGTATCCATTTTCAATAGAAATCATGTCCCCCTCCTTTACACTTTTGATTTGATCGTCCCATAATGAAAGTTTTATATTTCCAGTCTCGTCTGAAATTATTGCATCTGCAACTTGAGCTGTTCCACCTGCTCTCAGATTTACCGTTCTCGGCTCTGAAATACTATCGATGCTAGCCGTCAGGTTAACTTCCCGGTCACCTGGTTTCAACTCATTGATCTTCTTTAGACCAGCCACATTAGTTCTCCTACTGAACTTTAACTGGCAGGTATAATAAAGATTCCTAGTTTTGCATAGTTCTCTATTCCTCAGTGACATTTAATGTAGGGTGATGCACAAGCATTCACGACAGCCTCATGTTGCAAAAACTTGTAGCGTGTTCACTCTAGTTCTAGTTCGTTTTGCCAAGTTATTTAGATCGTTGTACACCTGTGAATGAGTTGCCCAGAAGAGTAACTATGAAATAAGGATTCAAAGAAGAACCTTGTCGGAGGGATAGCGAAGCTAGGTCAAACGCGCAGGACTCAAGATTGTACTAGATTTTTTCTGCGCAAATTGCCTCTATGAGAGATCCCGTCCCTTAGGGGTTCGTGGGTTCGAATCCCACTCCCTCCATACATGTCAAATAAAAAGTCTGAAAGCGAGAATAGCCTGATAAGCGGCATATGCAATGGTAAAGCCTATTGCTTACGGCCTTTCCAATTTCATTGTTATTAGCTTTCGTCAAATAGTGGTATATAGTATTCGCTCAGAATAATAACAATAACATTTTGCTTCAAAATTTTTAAATTGAACAGCATCGTTAATCTGAGTATTATGGATACAAATGATAACACGGTTCGCGATTGGCAGGTTTTGGTAAACAAGCCTGTATTTGCTAGTGATGGAAAGGAGGTCGGAATAGTTAGATCTATTCAGCCGGATAGTGTGATAGTATCATATGGACCAGTAACGCCGGACAAATACCTTATCCCAAAAAGTTCTATAAAGAATTTTTCTGATGGCATTTTGTATTTAAATGAGACTTCCGAAACTATAGACAGGAATTACAGATTTGAATAACACTATAAAGGGTTAAAAGAAATAATTTCTATTGACTATTTGATATGTACAATCAAAGAGAGAAAAATCCAGCTAAAACGCCTAATGTTGCATCAGACTCCGCATCTACTGCGTTGATATCAAAGTATAGGGAATTTCTTGAACAAGCATCTAATCTATTTCCAAAAGTGGACCAGAAGTTATTGATGAATATTCTACAATTTGAAGTTACATACGATGATTGGGAAGGCAGCGTTCTGTTAAAAATAGTATACCCTGCAGACAAAGTGAACATGGATGCTAAAAAGGATTTCATATACAAAAAATATCAACGCGTACCAACAGTTGAAGCGGATAAAACGCTCAGATTCAAGGGTATCCGTATCTATGTTGAAGAGCTTGAAAAAATCTTAAATG
>JBKPMB010000182.1:0-20208 GCA_046731995.1 Thermoproteota archaeon
TAACTATAGGCGTAGCGCATTTGTTCCTCAAGCAATCTATTAGGCAGAAGATTATGTATATCAATGGCTACGGTATAAGATATCTTGATTATGATGATATAACTCGTACGTCTGATAATTACAAATTTCTTGTTCTTCTACACGGAATTGGGGCGTCTGCTGAAAGATGGCTACTTGTGACACCAACCTTATCTAAATACTTCAGAGTAATAGTACCTGATATTGTTGGTTTTGGATACAGCGATAAACCTACAGTAGAATATACTATGAATTTTTTTGTGGATTTCTTCCAAGCATTATTAAGTCATCTTCACATTGATCGCCCTATTATAGCTGGCTCTTCATTTGGAGGTTATTTGGCAACAGAGTTTGCTATTAGATTCAATAATAGAGTAGACAAATTAATTTTAGCTGCGCCTGCGGGTGTAATGCGATTTTCAACAAGTGCGCTTGATCAATACATTATGGCTGCATTGTATCCTACCTATGAGAATGCACTTAGGGCGTTCATGGATATGACATTTGATCCCAGTATCGTTACAGAAGATACCGTTAGAGATTTTATAAATAGAATGAGATTACCTAATGCAAAATATGCCTTTATGTCAACTTTGCTAGGAATGAGAGACTCACCTAAGCTTCCAGAGAGATTATCGAAAGTTTTAGCTCCTACACTTCTACTGTGGGGAGACAATGACAATATGATACCATTGCAATACTCTAAAGAATATACCAGGATCCCTTTTAGTGAGCTAGTTGTGATAAAAGATTGTGGCCATGTGCCATATGTTGAAAAACCATTGGTATTTAATCAAACTATTTTGAGATTCCTTGATGAACAGCATAAACATTAGATGTCATGATTGGCATTAACGTTAAATAAATGATAGTACAAGACCCATTTAATGAGTGAGAAAGCGGATAAAAAAGAAGATTTAGAAACAGCCTTTAAAAAGGCATTAGAAAAAGGGACTGAAGCTCAACGAGACTTTATGAAACAGTTTTCCTTTATTCAACAACATACTTTAGACAATTACTTCTCGATGCTTCAAGGACTTACATATTACAATGCAATGTTTAAAACAACCGTGCAAAGTGGCGGTAGAATTTCTATACCTGAAGCTGAACGACAAGCGCTAAATATTGAAGAGGGCGACCTTGTACAAGTGGTCTTAATACCTATTGATAGAAAGAGAAGAAACATTTCAGATAAGTAGATCTTTAATAACACCGCTATTACACTAGAAATGCATCATTTTTGATCGTGTGATTTTGTATGTATGTATGTATGTATGTATGTATGTATGTATGTATGTATGTATGTATGTATGTATGTATGTATAACGGCCTTCTAAAAATAGAACGTATTCATAAACGTAAGTTAGATCGCAATAGAATTCGTAATATTTAGTTGACTACTGCGATCGTGATCTAAGCCATTGCCCAACCTTTGGCAAGACATTATTCTGGGAGTACGTGCTAGCAATTAAACCTACGTGGCCAGTATGAAATCGCATTAATCTTTTATCTGTGCTAGATATTACATCGTTTAAAGGAACACTGCACTCTGAAGAAACAAGATGATCCTCTTCAGCAACTATGTTGAGAACCGGTATTTTAATCTTGGATAAATCGATAATGTCGTCGCCGATTTTCATTTCGTTTCTTACAAGGCGATTATTCTGATAAATATCTTTAATCCATTGCCTGATGGTTTCACCAGCTATGGGTGGTGTATCATAAAGCCATTTCTCTATCCTGAGAAAATTCTGTACGAATTGATCGTTATCAATATTCTCGGCCAAATTAAAGTATTTGTTTACTCCTTGCTTGAATGGCTTCAATGCAGAGTAGCATGCATAAAGCTGCTCAGGAGGTAAATTACCAACGGAATCAAATATTTTATCTATGTCAATATGCTTACAATAGTTGCCTATTACGGTTGTATCTCTAGCTGTGTCAATTACAGGAGCTATTGTTGCAAGGTTCCCAATTTTTTCTTGATATAGGCTCGTATAGATCACACACATTGTAGCCCCCATACAATACCCATGCAAAGTTATCTTGTCTATAGAATTCTTCTTTCTTACAATTTCTACGCAGTCATCCATGTAACAATTTATGAAGTCATCAAATGACGTGAATTTGTCAATATTCGTTGGGGTCTTCCAGTCAATAAGATAAATGTCGAAACCTTGCCTTAATAAATTACGGACCCAACTTTTATCTGGCTGCAAATCCAAGATATATGATTTATTGATCAACGCATATACTAGTAAAATTGGTATCCTTGAGAGTTTACTAACCATTGGATAATAGTGTGCAAGTCTGTATGCTCTTGTCTCTTTTATTACTTCATAAGGTGTACTGCCAACTTCAATATCTCCAGCAGCATGAAGTAATGATCTAATCTTCTCTATCTTACGTGAATTTTCTTCGAACGCCTTTACCATTTTATCAACTACTGCTTCTTCTTTTTTTTGTATTGTTTTCTCTCCTATGTCTTTCTGATCACTATTTGGCTGGAATGTTCCTTTGATCATTCACATTAATACCTCAATTTTTCTTTTATCACACAGAGTTCCATTCAGTTTATAGACGTATCTTAATATTTAAGTGCACCTTGAGTTTTCGATAAACTCAAGTTATGACTTATTGAAAAAATCTACTTTTTTATTTGTTATTCTTTGCCAATATTAATAATATATTATCGTCTGGCACTTGTTATCAGCAAACTCATCACTATTCTCTAGTTCATCATTATTGTGTAAACCCTTTCTCTACATGCATATGCACTAAACGGTTGCGGTATTAACTGTCTATGGATACTGACCATGTGAATATGTGTCATATGGTTTACATAGTTTAGCACTGCCGATACCTGGATAACAAATACCTAATAAAGAGAGCATCAAAATGATCAGGCACATTCCAAATTGTTTATGTACAAGCATGTTTTGGATTATGATTATCATATTTGCAATGTGATAAAATTCACAATCCATAATTATATCCTATATAACGAAAATCAAATTTAACACAACTCATATAAAAATTGCAATAGACTAAAACATTTTATAAAGGCTAGTCTGCTTCTCACGTTAACATGTAAAGGCAGCTTGCACTCTACGTTTGTAGTATAGGCTCCCTGTGGCGTGGGCTCGTAGCTCAGCATGGATAGAGCGCCTGCCTTCTAAGTATCTCGTGGAGAGCCGGAAGTCGTGGGATCGAAGCCCACCGGGCCCGCTTCTGATCATAAACTATATGTGTAGAATCAGTTAGCCATTATATGGAAGAATTTTGCTTAATCCAATATATAATCATATAAATATATCTATGTTCATATCTATGGGTATAGCGCATAAAATGTACACCCGATGCTAACAATTTTAAGTAGCCTATGGAGAGAATTTGAGTACGTCATGTCAATTAGCAAACAGCTTAATCCGTTAGTGAAAAGTGCGCGAGAAGCAGCACCTAAGCGTAACTTCAAACAATCAGTCGAATTAACATTGGTGTTAAAAGATATTGATGTTAAAAAAGGATTTAATTTTAACGAAATAGTATCATTGCCACACAAACCCAGTCAACCTGCAACAGTATGTGTAGTCGCGTCCGGCGACATGGGAACTAGAGCACATAGAGCAGGAATTGATAGGGTAATCGAACCAGAGGAACTTGACAGAATAGGTACTAACAGGAGAGAAGCGCGGAAAACCTCAAGAGCATATAACTTCTTCCTGTCAGACACTGCATTGATGCCAACAGTTGGTCGCTCGCTGGGGCAATTTTTAGGCCCGAAAGGCAAAATGCCTACACCATTGCCATATGGAGCACCAATAGAAGCAATTGTAGATCGCTTTAGAAATTCTGTTCGTGTAAGAACAAAGAACCAACTTAATATCTCAGTTAAAATTGGAGATGAATCGATGGATGATGATCAATTGGCTGCTAATGCTAATACTGTTATTTCGATGCTAGAAAAAAAACTACCTCAGGGAGAAAAGAATATTCGGAATGTAATTGTGAAATTTACGATGGGCAAGGCAGCAAGACTTACAGGAATTAAGGAAGGAGATCGATAACTAAAGTAATGTCTAAAGTAACTACTGCAACCAGTGTTAAGAATTATCCTAAAAAGAAGCGTTTGATGTATAATGGGTTACAAGAGCTCATAAAACAGTATGACGTCATTGCTCTTTCCAAGATAACGAAAGTTCGTGCTACCCAATTAATGATGATTCGTAAGAAATTTAGAGATGATATAAAAATTCTCATAATAAAGAATAAAATTGCTCAAAGAGCACTTGAAAAAGTGAATGATATAGCAGGTCTGCCAAAGCTGAGCAAAGTATTGGAGGGCCAGTGTGCATTGATGTTTACTAATATGAGCCCCTTTAAACTAAATCTGCTTTTAAGTCAAAATAAAGTGTTTCTCCCGGCAAAAGGAGGAGATATTGCAACCAAGGACATTATAATTACTTCAGGAAATACTGGGATTACTCCCGGTCCAGTACTATCAGAATTCAAGGAAGCTAATGTTCCAACTAAAATTGAGCAGGGCAATATATGGGTAACCAGAGATACAGTAGCTGCAAAACCTGGCACAGTCATATCTCAGAAACTTGCTTCGTTATTGAGTAAATTAAATATCAAACCAGTTGAAGCTGGAATTGCTATCAACTGTGCTATCACGGAGGGACTCTTCTTTGACGAAAAGGATCTGAAAATAGACCTGATGGAATATAGTAATGAGTTGAAGGCTTCATTTTTATCTGCTATTGCTGTATCACTAAAAGCAGCTTATCCTACAAGCGAGACATCTTTACTCTTGGTCTCAGAAGCATACGGTAACGCTAACATATTGGCCGCAGAGTCAGGATATTTATCGACTGATACTGCTAACTTTGTTCTTGTGAGGGCACAAGCAAAAGCAAGGTCATTGGCAAATATATTAGCAGGAAAGGGCTATTCACCAACGAACTGAATAGTTGTATCCGACCAATTTAGATACAAATATAATAATTGACGTTACCATACATAAGAGCCAATAAGAGAACTAAAAAGTATGGGATTTTATCCAAACAGTGCAGATAGCCCTTCTAGTGCCTCTTCCTCTTTCTTTTCCTCTTTCTTTTCCTCTTCTGCCTTTGGTTGGCTTCCAGCTGCTTCTGGTGGTGCGCCTGCAGCGGGAGCAGCAACTGGCGCTGTTGCTATTGGCGCCGCCTTTAAGGCCTCATCTATATTTACTTCCCCTAAGGCACTAACCAATGCTTTCACCTGAACATCATTAGGAGTAGCGCCTGCTGCTTTTATGATGTTCTTGACATTATCTTCTGTGACATCTTGCTTTAACTTGTGTAACAATAAAGCGGCATACACGTATTCCATGATCAAAAGATGGTCTGTATAAGACCATAATATAAAACTTTCAAATATTATAGGATTTTGGTACTTCTAGCCACTGCATAGAGATGATCCTTGAGGTCTTTTTCATAAAGAGAGTTCATTTTCTCAAGAAGAGTTGCTCTTGCCTGTAGCCTTTCCTGTTCATTACTTGCTCTTAAAACATCAGAAAACATATCGGGTAGGTTCTCTCGTACCCACCCATCAAGAACATAGTATCGTTTTTCATTAATCCAGATTATTTTGCTACTATTCCGATCGACTTCTTCACTAAAGTTGCCACTTTCAACTTTGTCAATCAGCATAAATATGCAGTTGTTTGGATCAGGGTTATCTAGAACCTCCTTTGGTCGACCCTCTGCACGTCCTGATTTTACCCGTTCAATCAAGCCTAAAGGGCGTATATAAGTACCCCGGACCTGAATCCTGTCTCCATTGACCTCCTCCGCCCTGCCTATAATCAATGTATTATAACTCTGATCTTTTTTGACAACGAAAAGATAATCTCCTCTTCTAATTCGACCTCTGCCAAACATCTGTTTGACAATTCTTTATCAAATTATATAATAATTGCTATTAGATTCACCGAAATTGTAATATTAATTCATTACAATACTACAACAACACCATAAATAATGCCCTATTAAGCATGATAGACATCTTTACCTCTTTTGCTATTTGTCTGCAGTTCTTGTTTTGATTAAACTGCAGGTCTAAACACATTCTTCTCTTTCTTCCTTGCTTAATATGACGTTTAAATCAAATTCTATTGTCATGTATATGCTAATTATTAAAGCCGCATTTAAAGGAAAAATAATTTGTTACCGCCTTCTATACTGTATTATCAGTATATTTTAACCTGAAGTCCCTTCGCTACCTTTTGTTATCATGTCGTTGCCATATGTTATCAGCTGATCTTGTCTATTATCGTCTATTACCTTGACATTTTAGTCAAACTCACAAAATGATGTATTTTAGGATAGGATAAAATGCAATTCGTAACTTGAATAATTGTTATTCTACTCTAGTTTGTGCTCTAGATAGCCAAACAATATGATTACATACAAAATAACGATCTTGTATCGAAGATGGTCATGACGATAGTGGAAGCACTATGATACAGTACAACCCAGACTTTAACCATACATTTTTGAAGTCCATTCTATACTGCTTTGAAGCCACAAGTGGCAGCCGCTATCATACTTCAATTCAGTTATTCTCTAATTTGACGATGTTTGCTTCACATCAATATGTTCTTCGCTACTATCTTCAAAATGATAAACGTTCAATGCCAATCTCAAAGAATCAAATATCAGAAAAAGCATTAGAGGAGAAAATTCAATGTGTCGAGGTGTACAGGTTAAATTTGATACCTCATTCGCTATGCATAAATTAGAATAATATTGTATTATCTTTCTAAGGTATTGTGCATATGATGGTTCTTTCTCTTGTCATGCATTTTCAGATTTACTTTTCTTCTGAATTTGAAGGTATTATATGAACCTCATGATATGCCCAAATAAGATCTTACATTTGCTCTGTATAATTTGATACTGGCCGATCTAAGGCTTAAAATCCCATCAAGGCATCCATTATTGGATATAACTTGATAATATTCTATATATTATATTGCAAGTGCTTCATTTTAGGAAGCGTTTGAAAATGTGTTAACCCTTGTTAGCAAGCATACTTTGAATTTCGGTTATTTAGATGGATACTTGACAAAATGTATTAACTGTTTGGTAGCTCGTTACTTTTTCCTCTGCTCATGACAGATTGCAACTAATGATATTACAAAATATGTAACTTTGTGGTTGTGTGATCGCCCTTATTAATATTATTATCTAATGTGATTAAAACAAATGCAAAAGCGATAAGCACGTTCGCCAAAAAACATATAACCAAATGTTATCATACTTACACTTAAATTTATGAAATATTTAAAAATTACATTTATTAATGCGGCTACTAAGCTAAAAGTTAGACAAAATTGCAAAGATTTGACGAATTAGATATGAGGATACTGTCTGAATTGACTCGGGACGCAAGTATATCTGTTCCGCAGTTAAGTAATAAACTCAATGTCAATGCATCAGTTCTTTATAGTAGGATAAAACGTCTTGGTAAAAGAGGCCTAATTAAAAAGTTTACCGTTATAGTTAACGAGAGTATAATTGGGATTAATGTGAAAGCGACTGTAGGTATAAACAGAGATCCAAAATTAAAAGAACCAATTCATTCAGAGCTATTAAAGATTACAGAAGTCAGATCATTGTCTGAAGTAACAGGCAGGTTCGATATGATAATTTCACTAAATGCACGTACGCTAGAAGAATTGCACAATATCGTAATCGAACGCGTTGGCAAAATTGAAGGTATTCAAAACAGCGAAACGTTTGTAGAAATGCAGAGAACTGAAAAAGAGCCGATCTACACAGTTCAATCGTCTCCTTCAGGTTAAAAGAATACTTGCATTAGGAATTTGTTATTGTTTGATTGTGGCAATCATTGATTAACCCTCTTCTCTGTAGACAGATTTTTTACATAACAAATTCTAAAAGCTATAATTTCGACCGCTGTTTCTTCAGAAAAATATCATAAAATCATATGTTCAAAAGGATGGTAATAAAAGCTAAGTTCAAATATCTGATAAAGAGAAGTCTGGATGAATTCTTTGGCTTTCATTGAAAGGAAGGTTGTTGAAATGTTCCAAACGTTAAAACTAGCAAAGAAGACTAGCAAGGATGACTATACAACACATTTACGTTTAGTACTTCTTGGTATGGGTGCAGTAGGAGGAATTGCCTTTGTAATAAAATTAATTGCAGAATTTATTACCTTCACAGGTCCTAGGCAATAGCATCGAGGTTTGGCTAATCACAAGTTAGGCTATCAAAAAGGAAATAGGATCAATCAGTTTGCCGTTAAGGGCGTGACTGAGCGATATTATTGTATTGTCCTGTCTTGTTTTTGTTACGAACAACACATGTTTGCCTCTTTCATGATTCAATAAAGACTTCTCCTCCATGATGTTTTGTATAGCAATTATCGCAATTTGAAACGTTTTATGATAGAATAATATATTATTTCAATTTTATCCTAAAATGTGGAACCCCCAAAAATTATCAGAACTGTTACAGATTTTATAGCTAAGGAGACACAAAAACGAAACTCTAAGGGAGTTGTTGTAGGACTAAGTGGAGGTCTAGATTCTTCAGTGGCGGCTACTCTTGCTGTGCGTGCTCTTGGATCAAGGTGTGTATTTGCACTAATTATGCCTGATTTGAACATCACCCCAAAAAGTGATATTTATGATGCCGAACGTTTAGCAAAGTGTATCAGAGTGAGGTATAGGACAATCGATATAGGAGCCATGAAAAAAACAATCATAGCAACCTTGCCGAGGAACAAAATGGCACAAGGCAACTTTGTTGCTCGTCTCAGAATGAGTATCCTTTACTATTATGCCGCAGTAATGCACAGGTTAGTTCTCGGAACAACTGACAAAAGTGAGCTAAGATTAGGTTATTATACCAAACATGGTGATGGCGCAGCCGATATTTTTCCCATAGCTGATCTATATAAAACAGATGTAAGAGAACTAGCTAGGTATTTGCAAATTCCTTCTGTTATTCTAGAAAAGAAAAGCAGTCCTCGACTATGGAGAGCACAAACAGCAGAACGTGAGATTGGATTATCTTATGAGGAGATTGATCCTATGTTGAGACGACTAGATGCCAATTCACAGTACAGATCAAAGTTGAATCCAAAATATTTTCAGAGGATAAAGACTATTATTGAAAATAATAAGCACAAGCAAGAATTGCCACCAATTTGTAAAATTAATAATCAATAAAAAAATGATTCTATGCTTAGGTTACAAAATCAAGAAGTACTAATGCATATTACGGTTTACCCTTATGTAAAAAATGGCGATTAAACAAATTAATAAATAATAGTTTAAAGGAAAATACTATATTGCCACATAACTTAGACATAACTATGGATCATGTATTCTACAGCAATTCAATCATATAAACAAGGTATAATATTACATGCAATATCTATTGAAACATATCACTTTTAAGTAGGATTGCAAAATGCTCTGTTATATATGGTCTTTGGCAGAGACATTCGACTTAACAGAATTTTAAAAAATGGAAAGATGCTCTGCATTCCTATGGATCACGGTATCAGCAATGGTCCCATTCAAGGCCTAGAGGATATTCATACTGTTATATACAAATGTCAAAATGAAGGTCTTACCTGCGTTCTTGTTAACAAGGGTATTGCCAAGTCCCTCCCGAGGCCATTAAACATAGGACTTATAGTCCATCTTTCCGGAAGTACCTCTCTTGGTCCTGCTCCAAATAGAAAAATGTTGCTGGGTAGCGTTGAAGAAGCCATGAGACTCGGTGCAGATGCCGTATCGGTTCACATTAATATTGGCGCAAAAGAAGAACCGGAGATGTTGTATAAATTGGGCTTGATTTCTGATAAGTGTGATGAATGGAGTATGCCATTGGTAGCAATGATGTATCCACGTGGCGAAAATATTAAGAATCAATATGACCCCGAAACTGTTGCCCATACTGCAAGAATTGGCGCAGAGGCGGGGGCTGATATAATCAAGTCAGTATACACAGGAGACATCAGTTCATTTAAAAGAGTTACAAAAAGCTGCCCCGTGCCTATCGTGATAGCCGGCGGACCAAAGGCTAACACGGATAAAGAAATCATTGAAATGTGTTTTGGAGCAATGGAAGCAGGTGCAATAGGTGTTACATTTGGCCGCAATATCTTCCAGCATAAAAATCCTCCTGGAATTGTACATGCATTAAGAAGTATCATCTTAACTGGTGAGACTCCAAGAGAGGCACTAACTGAGCTTGGCCGCATTAAGTAAAGACCTGATAATAAAGCCTACAGTTTCAGGGCAACATTTACACAATTTTCTGGCTAGACTAGAGCATATCACATTCCTAAATATAGATCCAAAATTATTGTCCAAAAGGAACTTCAAAACTATTTATGAATCTGAAGACGCAGATATACCTGTCTATAGGACAATAGATGAGTTAGTCAAAAATTTCGCGCTCGGCAAACTATTAGCATATTACAAGAAGGTCTTACGAAATGAGGATGTAGACGAAATTGTACAAGCAGCTGAAGCAGGTTCGCGGATAGTTGTAGTAGAAACATCCGACTGGAAGATTATTCCGCTAGAAAATATTATCGCCAAGCTTCACAAGTTCGGGACTAGGGTGTATGCGATTGCCAAAAATGCGAATGAGATGAGGACTCTATTTGGAGTGTTAGAATTAGGAGTCGATGGTGTTATATTAGCAACAAATAGTGTCGATGAAGTTAATGAATCAAGAAAATATCTCGAAACCAAAACTTTTGCAATCAAACCAGGTAAAATTTTGGATATAAGGGATGTGGGAAGTGGAGAAAGGGTCTGCATTGATACAGTATCAATACTTAAGGCTGGAGAAGGTATGTTAGTAGGGACACGATCTAATTTCATGTTTCTTGTTCATAACGAATCGTTTGGATCATCTTTTACATCTCCTAGACCATTCAGAGTGAATGCGGGTGCAGTATATTGCTATACTATAACACCAGATGGAAATACTAAGTATCTTTCTGAAATTGAATCGGGCACAGAGGTATTGATAGTAAATAAAGACGGCATCTCAAGGCGTGTAACCGTGGGAAGATCAAAAATTGAGACACGACCACTAAGGTTAATCAAAGCACAAGTCGAGAATGAAACTGGTACTGCTATCTTGCAAAATGCAGAAACTATAAGGTTCATGACGATGGATGGTCAATTGATGCCAATAACAGATGTCAAAGTAGGAGATGAAATCCTCGCGTATGTTAAGCCTCCTTCTGGTAGGCACTTTGGACTTGAAGTTAATGAATTCATAGTAGAAAAATGATGTAATTGTTTGTCTGTAGTGAAATGATTTTTCTTTATCATAAAGTTGATTATTTTAAAGTATTCGGAATATGGAGAAAGATAATAATACACCTGGCTGATGCTGATTCAACAGAATTTCATTGATGAAATAATAATTGGTAATTGTAAAGAAATATTGTCAAGGATTCCATCTAATACCATTCAACTGACTGTCACTTCACCACCATATGGAAACGCTATTGATTATGACATGCATGTCTCTGGAAATGATGGCTATTATCGCGGGAGAACTAAAACTGGCACTGCTGAATATCTAGATGAGATGACTAGTATATTTAATGACAGTGTCTTTAGGATCACGAGAGAGGGAGGTTACTGCTGTATAGTTATTGGCAATGAGATTGTAAATGGAACCATTCAGCCATTGCCACATTTGTTGCTATCAAAGCTGGTTAAACCATTTGGTAACTGGAATTTGCATGAAGAAATTATTTGGCACAAAGTGACTGGTGGAACAAACAGATACGGTTCGTTCGTAATCAATCCTTACCCAAAATACTATAGAGCGAATATAATGCACGAATTCATCCTTGTGTTGAGAAAAGGAGACGTGAACAGTGGCAGAAGCAGACGAAGAGAAACTCTTCCTGCAAGACATGAAGAGTGGACAAAAGAGATTGCAAACTCCATCTGGCACATCGCCCCAGTGCCCCCGGGATTTATTGAACATCCATGTCCTTTTCCAGAAGAAATCCCATATCGACTGATGAAACTCTATTCCTACAGAGGCGATACTGTACTGGATCCTTTCAATGGGAGTGGACAAACCACTAAGGTGGCATTTCATTTTAAAAGACGTTATATAGGAATAGATATTGTTAAAGAATACGTTAATCTGGCAAAGTCACGAATTATCGATGAACCATTGCATATAAGAGCTGAAGCTCTGATTGCAAACTGGAAAAAAATTCCATCACACCATTATTTTCATCTTTAATGTCTTGTCATGTTTAATTATGTGAATTCCTATAATATTAGCATAGACTATGGCTACTGCTACTTCATCTTCTAACGCCAAATCTCCTAAACACCTTAGGTGCAGTATCTGTGGAAGGATTTTTGATAGTACTGAAGCATTAAATGCTCATCAAAAAATGGAGCATGGATCATCAAGTCATCCTCCTGCAGGCGTAGCATGACTAGAACCATTCAGAGACATATTTAATACTAACAAAAATCTGTCGATTCTAAAACCTCGTTTTATCGTATATTCTAACGATAGAACTTTCTGACGAGAACCTATGACCATGCATATTCGTGTATAATCATAGTCACATCATAGATAATTATATTATTTTATTATTTTATCTGTTTTTACGTTTGTATGTCTTCTAGATAACGCTATCCTTCCTACCTATCTCTTCGATCCGTTCTTCCGTTACATTGCTATTGACTATATAAGTCTAGCCAAGGATGTCTGTTGAAGATGAAGGCAACAAAAATCATTTTAACGAAGCGTTATATTAGTATCAATTGGTAGTAGTGTTATATGAAAAAGTTAATTTGCCAATGTATAAGATAAGATATGCTTGGTTAACATCTGTGCATCAATAGCTGCAGAAAGTCCAGAAAGCCTGAGAGAGAAAATTAATAAGGCCTTTTCGTATGGCGCAAACTACATAGAAGTTCGCTTTGATTTTTTGAGTTTGTCAGATATGGAAGAGGCATTAAATATCGCTGAAAGCGTTAGAGAAAAGGCAATATTTACTTTAAGAACACCTACAGAGGGTGGCAAATTTAAAGGGAGCAACAATGAAAGAATAATATGGTTGAAGAAATTGTCAATGGCAAAGCCAATGCTAGTTGACATTGAATATGCTACTATAAAAGCTGATGACGGTATAGCAAATTATTTCAAGAGCCTAAAGATTCCAATCTTGATCTCTTGGCATGATTTTGAAAAGACTCCTTCAAAAGCTCAACTGAGAGACATGCTCGAACAAATGAGAATTTATAGTAATTTTATCAAGATAGTCACTACTGCTATAAACATTACAGATGCTTTACGTATACTTGATCTTTATCAAAATGCTGCGGAATCAAACTTAATAGCATTCTCCATGGGCGAGGCAGGAATTATATCTAGGATAATGTGTACAATAATTGGAGGATCTCCATTTACCTATGCGGCATTGGACGAAAGCATAGCTCCCGGTCAACTCACAATAAAGCAAATGAGGTATATATACAATAAAATTAGTCTCACTTAGGCGAATATATGCAAACCCAAATCAAAACATATTGTATCATCGGTGATCAGGTTCAACATTCCTTATCACCCGCAATGCAAAATGCAGCATTTAACTCAATGCATTTGAACTGTACATATATTGCATTTAGGGTTTCGAAAGAGGAATTAGAAGAATCTGTATGTTCACTACGTTCCATTAATATTGCAGGTTTCAATGTTACAATGCCACACAAAATAGATATAATCAAGTATATAGACGATCTTGATTTAACTGCTCAGAAGGCGCATGCGATAAACACGGTACATAATATACAAGGAACTCTCAAAGCATACAATACGGATGTTTATGGTTTTATCGAACCATTGCATAGACGTAAAATAAGCTTTAATGGCATGACTATTCTTCTCTTAGGCTCAGGTGGTGCAGCTCGGGCTGTAATTGCTGCAATTTCAGAGGAGAATAATATCTCCAATATAACAATTGCAAGTAGAAATCAGAAAACCTCCATAGCGCTTGCAAATATCGGTGCAGATCTTGGCCTACAATGTAATAATGTAGAAATTGATAATGTACAGAAAGTTGCTGCAAAATCGCATCTAATCGTTAACACAATTCCTACTGGAGCGAATAACAAAACTGGTATTATAGATCATGAACACATAAGCAAGGATAGCATTGTTTATGATGTTGTATACAAACCTATAACCACCAGGTTGCTTGAGGAGGCAAAACGTGCACAGGCGCAAGTTGTCTATGGCTACGAGATGCTAATAGAACAAGGGGCAAAAGCATTTGAAATTTGGACTGGAATGAATGCTCCAAGAAACGCCATGAAAAAAGCCCTGTTCGGATTCTTTGGAGATCCTGTATGAACAGAAAGGTTAGAGCGACTACGCATGGAGCTATTTCCATAGTGAATGCAATCGCTACAGGCAAAGGCTCGGCGCTAGGGATTTCATTGAAGGTGAGTGCAGAAGTACAATTGGAGCAGGGACAAGGAGTTAGATTTCAAACAAGTATGAATAATGATCTAGCCAATAATATTATATACAGCACTATTCCTAAGGATGTAATCGAAAAGAATTTAGTGTCTGTAAGTATTCAATCTGAAATTCCATGGGGGTATGGATTAAAAAGCTCGAGTTCAGTATCTAATGCTCTTACTCTTGCATGTTGTAAACTAATTAATCCGAACATTGATGATCAAACGGTTTTAGAGATTGCTGTTCAAGCTTCTCTAGATTCTCATGTGACAATTACTGGCGCGTATGATGATGCAACCGCATGTTATTTTGGTGGTTTCGTGTTAACTGACAACTACGCTCATAAGTTGATCCGAAGGGAAGAGGCTCCTGATGATATCTATGCAATAATTCTCCTTCCTGATAAACCATCAAGAGGGAACATAAATAAATTAACTATAATGTCAGACCTTTTCATAGATGCATTTAAGTTAGCGGAGCATGGCGAATATTGGAAAGCCATGAAATTAAATGGTGTCCTTGCTTCAACAGCCCTATCTATGAAGTATGAACCCATATTATCAGCTTTAGAAAAAGGTGCAGTGGGGGCTACGTTGTCTGGGAATGGGCCATCTATAGCTGCAGTAGTTTACGAGAAACAAATTGAAAATGTTAGATCGACACTTGCAAAATTTAATGGTGATATTTTGGTTTCCAAGATCAACAATAAGAAGGCAAGTGTAGAAGAAATAATTGGTTAATATTCAAATAAAAAAATCGGTTATTAGGGGGACGATCCGATGTCCTTCGAGTAAAAGTTATAGTCATAGAGCAATCGCTATTGGATCGTTAACCTCCGGAGAATCTATTATAAGAAAGGTGTTGCTTGCAAGGGACACACTTGCTACTCTCACTGCTTGTAAGTCGCTAGGAGCATATATTAAAAATGAAAACGAAGATCTCTATATTGAGGGTAAGCCTAGGCTTGAGACTCCTGAAAATGTCATCAATGTGGAAAACTCTGGCACCACGCTTCGACTAGTGACTGTCATGTCTTCATTGGTGAAAGAGGGATTTACAGTTATCACAGGTGATGAAAGCCTTAGGAAAAGACCAATGCAGCCGGTGCTCGATGCTCTCATTCAGCTGGGTATTAAATCTTACTCTACTAATATGAATGGCTTTGCACCGCTCATAGTAAAAGGTGGTGGAATTAAAGGGGGACTAGCCGTACTTGACGGACGCATCTCGAGCCAGTTTATATCTGCTCTGTTGATCTCATGCATATACGCCGATTCTAAAGTGATAATAAAGATTAATGGAGACCAGGTATCAAAACCATATATTGAATCTACACTGGCAACTATGAAAGCATTTGGGGTCACAATAGATCATGACACACATTATTCAGAATACTATATCGAAAATATGAAATACCTTCCAACAGTGTTTAGCATACCTGGAGATTTTTCAACTGCTGCATTAATTCTTTCTGCAGGAGTTCTAGCTGGAGATGGTCTTACTGTACAAGGCCTAAATTTTAGGCTACCTCAAGGCGATTCACGTATAGTAGATATTATCAGAATGATGGGAGGTAAAATCAATGTCAATAAAGAAAAAGGGGAAGTAGTCGTTGAGAGCTGTGAGGCTCTAGACGGGGGACATTTCGACCTTACTGATACTCCTGACCTCCTGCCAGTAGTTTCTATATTGGCATTAAGAGCTAGGTCCCCGGTTAGGATATCTGGAATAGCTCATGCAAGATTGAAAGAGTCAGATAGAGTAGCAAACATCTCTTCTGAGTTAACTAAACTGGGAGCAGTTATAAAGCAGCAAAATGATGAAATACTGATAACTTCACCGAAGATCTTAAAGAATGCCTCCCTTGAGTCATTTAATGATCACAGGCTATTCATGGCATTTACTATTGCATCAATGCTGACAGAAAAGTCAAGTGTGACTGGTGCAGAGTCTGTTGATGTATCCTATCCAAACTTCATAGAAGATATGAGAAAATTGCATGCAGTTATATTATAACTGCAACAAGTGAATAGAAGTTCTCTTATTCCAATAGGATTTTAGACATTCTTTGCGCACTTCTGAAATTAAAAAGGAAATTCGATCGTGCATCTTCGAATGTAAAACTAGTAGCGTGCAATCTAGATTTGAATACGTAGTATGTTTATGCTTAACCTAACGTGGCCAAAAAGCCAATATATAGAATAACACTAGGGCTACACTATATACAATATGGTGGGAAATATACTTGGAGAACGTTTTGTAGCTATGAGTTTTGGCGAAAGTCACGGCAAGTGTATTGGGATGGTAGTTGACGGCTGCCCTGCAGGATTACCTCTTAAGAACTCAGATATTCAATCTCTCCTTGACCTACGAAAGCCTGGCCAATCTATGATTAGCACTCAGAGAAAAGAAGATGACATAGTTGAAATCATTTCGGGTGTCTTCAATGGTTTTACTACAGGCGCACCCATTTGTATGGTCATATGGAACAAGGACTCAGATCCACGGCCTTATGATTTGATAAAGACAAAACCTCGACCTGGACATTCAGATTATCCTGCATTGATAAAATATGGTGGTTTTGCAGATCATAGGGGTAGCGGAAGATTCTCAGGTCGATTAACTGCTACCCTTGTAATGGCTGGAGCAATTGCGCAGAAATTACTAAAACATGCAATTGGAATAGAAACGATCGCATATACTATCCAAATTGGAGATATTAGGTCTAAGGAAATTTCATTCAAAAAAGCAAAAAATGAAAGATATACTAACGAAGTTAGATGTCCTGATTTTGAAACAGCAGAAAGGATGAAATCCGCAATTATGGACGCCAGAAGGGATGGTGATTCTTTAGGAGGCATTGTAGAATCTATCAGCATAGGATTACCAACTGGGCTTGGTGAACCAATATTTGGCTCCCTGGAATCCGATCTAAGCAAAGCACTTTTTAGTATTCCAGCCGTAAAGGCCGTTGAATTTGGTTCAGGTTTTGAAGGCTCCAAACTAAAAGGCTCTGAAAATAATGATTTATATATTAGTCAAAATGGGAAAATAGTTACTAAAACGAACAATTCCGGCGGAATTTTAGGAGGACTATCTAGTGGCATGCCTATCGTTATCAGGATTGGATTTAAACCTGTAGCATCCATAGCAAAAACTCAGGAAACAATCGATTTGTCTACAGGTTCACAGGTTGAATTAAATGTTCCAGGAAGACATGATCCCTGTGTCGTGCCTAGAGCACCACCAGTAATAGAATCTGTTGTATCAATCGTCCTAGCTGATCATGCCCTTAGAGGGGGATTCATACAATCTATATTAAAGAAGTGATCTGAAATAACAAAAAAAATACAAGAAGGGGAAGACGATATAAACAGATTACGTTCTGAAATACGTGACATAACAGAAAGAATCATATATCAAGTGCATAATAGGATGCAAATCTCAAAACGTATTGGGGAGATTAAAAGCAAACTTAACGTTGATGTCACAGATGAAAGAGCTGAGCAAGACATACGCTATTCAGTATCAAGGTTAGCAAAAGAAATTGGAATGGATGCTGAATTCTCGGGAAAACTTCTTAATATTATGTTGACCGAATCTGTTAAATTACAACAGCGTCAACAATTTACCCCTAGACAAACACACTTGGGTATTTTTATGAAGGCTAAACAACTTGAAGCCGCAGGAAAAAAGATTATCCATATGGAGGTCGGAGAGCCAGACTATCATCCACCAAGGAATGTAAAAAGTGCTTTGATTAAATCTTATGAATCTAACCACTATCATTATACAGAAACCAAAGGGATTCTAAAACTACGTCAAGCGATAGCAAATAAAGTTCAAAATAGTACAAGAGAGGATCAAGTGATAATTACAGCAGGAGCAAGATTTGCAGTTTTTAGCGCCTTTGCCTCACTGCTAAGAATAGGGGATGAAGTGATATCAATAGAACCTGCGTGGCCTGCCTATAAAGAGTGTGCGGATTTTGTAGGGGCTAAAATCAATTTACTAAAGACGACACTAGAACAACAATGGATTCCTGATGTGAGGACTCTTGGCAAAATGATAAACGCTAGCACAAAAATGATTGTTATGAATTATCCAAATAATCCTACAGGAAAGGTACTTGACGAGAAGATCACAGAGAAAATAGTTTCTTTGGCTAAAGATAATAACATGTATTTGCTAAGTGATGAAGTTTATTCTGATTATGCATTCAATGGCTTCAAGAGTATTTTAGAATACGGTTACGATAAAAGCATAATGATCTCATCTTTTTCGAAAGGTCATGCTATGACAGGGTTCAGAGTGGGATACGCAATTGCTAATAAAGATATTGTTGACCGGATGGCAAAAGTTCAGGCGACTGCACTCACTAGCGTTGCCGAGCCTATGCAGCATTGTGCTCTAGCCGCATTGAATGGCAATGATCCTTACCAAAATAAAAAGAAAATGAAGAAGAGGTTAGATTTAATATGCAGCAGATTACGAAAGATATCTTTTAGATTCTTTGAACCTGAAGGGGCAATGTATGTTTATCCGAAATTCAAAAATGACATAGAAGATGATGATGTTGCCGTAGTAGAAAGATTACTTGATTTAGGTGTGGCTGTAGCTCCCGGAAGCGGATTCGGAGATTCCTATCGAAGGTTTATTAGAATTTCAGGCTGTCAACCAGAGGATATTTTAGAGGAAGGGTTGGATAGGTTAGAAGCTGCCATGTTACTACGATAACACAGTATGATAAAAAAAATAGCAATTATCGGTGCCGGAGGAGATATGGGTTACTGGTTTTCAAAATATTTCAAGAAAAAAGATAAAATACTTTCATTATACGATATTAGGACTATTTCTTCAGAACCTTCTAATAATACAATAATTTGCACAAACATCAGGGACTGTGTAAAGGCTGCAGATTTGGTATTAATCTGTGTTCCAGTAAAAAATACTCCCAAAACAATTAAAGAATGTGCTTCAAACATGAAATCAGGGGGAATACTTGCGGAGATATCGTCGGTAAAACGTCAATCGTTTAAGGCACTTCAAAAAATTCCAACTGGTATAATACCATTGTGTATACATCCCATGTTCGGGCCAGGGAGAGTAGATTTAAAACAAATGAAGATCTTGATGATACCAGTAAGTAATGAACAAGATGAATTAAAAATCTTGAATAAGCTATTTGATAGATCACTAATTACAGTTATCCAAAATTATAATACTCATGATAGACTTATAGCAATAGTGCTGGGGTTGACTCATTTTGTAAACATAATATTTGCAAACTTTCTGTCAAAGCAAGATTTTTCATACCTAAATGAAATCGCTGGTACTAGCTTTGAAATGCAATCTCTCCTGATAACAAGTATATTAACTGAACAACCTGCTTTGGTTGCAGATCTGTTGATCGAAAACAAGTCCGTTAGAATGTATATTCAAAGCTATCTGAGAAAAGCTAACGAAGTAGCAAAAATCGTCCTTGAGGGCAACAGTGCTGATCTGGTAACAAAATATACAAAAGCAAAAAAAACTATTCAAAGACAACAAGACCTTCAACTGTCTTACAAGCGTATGTATGATATTATGGAAAAAGCAAAATAAGTACTTTATCAATGTTACTTGCAGTTACTGTTAT
>JBKPMB010000183.1:0-4221 GCA_046731995.1 Thermoproteota archaeon
ACAATCCAGGCTTCTTTGATTTTGCCATCTTCAAAATGAAATATGCTGATGCCCCTAGTTTGAAATTTCTGATGAGTGCTTGGTTTCTTTTTATGTGTAGCTTGCAATACCCATCTAATAGCAACCTTATCATGCTCTGCAACGTTATCTACTATGTTGAACTGCATATGAGGAAAAATGCTACGCTCCAGTGAGATCCATTTCTTAAGACTCTTCAAACCTTTAACTTCTTTATACTGTCCATGCCAAATGATATTGGAAGTAATTAAATTCTCTATTTTATCAAGATTTCCTTTGTTTAATACTTCCTCAACTAATTGCAGAGTAATTGACTTGTTATTAGTAAAAGACATAACGAATGCTAGACAGCTGCACGCGTTATTAAATATTTGTTAAAAGGGAATTAATAATATGCGCCACTTCAATCATTAGGATAAGGCAATATTAATGAATCATATCCAAGTAGGCTATGTAATCAATATGCAACTAAATAATTTGAATTGAATGCAAATTGTCTTATTTTTGCTTGGATAGAATCACCATCAGCCGCTCTCTCAGTTGTTTTCCATGTTAAGCTAGTTTTGGCAACTTGTTGTTGTTACATGATATCATATAGTTTGGTTTTCATTGAATCTTGAAAGTTTAAGTTGATGGCTACTTATATCGTAATTTCATTAATATCATATATGGTAGTAGTCTAGAACTATCTTTAAAAGTGTAGTAGGTATTGTAAAGCCACGCTGGTTGGAATATGCATCGTTATCTTGTCGGTACTTTTATCATAAATGCCATATATAGAACCAAGGTTAACCTTACTATATTTGGAGTTAATCGATCCGTTGCTAACGGCTACATTGTTTGCATTCATAATTGGAAAATCGATTCTTGTCTTCATTTGGTCAATCCTTGATGGTTTAACATGTATTTTGATATTTGATGCGTTAATATCAAAACCAAGTAGCTTGTAGTTTAAATTGCTAATATTATAATCTGCAGGCTTGTATTTATCAACAATATCTTGTTTTATTGTATCATTTGGAAAGATTTGCTTTGCATCTAAGTCAAGAGTATACTCAAATTGTTTTGCAAGGTTGCCCAAGATATTGTTATTATTATCTGATATGGGGAGTATTATTATATTCCCATGACTATTTATATTGTTGTCTATGTCTTCTAGTTGTGTATATGCTGCTACTACTAATGATGATGAAAGAAAAGCGTGATTTAAAAAAATAACAATGATGATGATAAAGGTAATTGGTAGTAACCACCGTCCTGGCAATATCATTTGTGAAAATCTTTTATATCTCATATTTTGTAGTTTACTGACTACAGTTAAACATTTGTCATTTTAAGTATTATCATTCCAGATATCAATCAATATCCTAGTAGTATACACAAGAACTACAATAACAACAACAACTTATTCTAGTTGTTTAAAAATTAGTCAGAGCTCTTGAAGTAAGAAAGCCCAAGCCATCTTGTTTTGTCCAATATTCTGATATTTCATTATACTATCATCGTATATTACGCGATGACTATGACCATTGAGATATTCAATTTGTTTTACGAAAACGACGTAGTATATTTGTGCATTGACAAATTGGGTTGAAGATCGATGTATGTATGTAGTTAAAGTTATCTTAAATATCAGGATTTGCTGCTTGAACGTAAAGCAGCATCAAAACACCAAAAAGGTAGTAACATGAGGTGCAAAACAGGTTGTATGTTATAGCATAATTATATGAGACTTATAATATAGTATGATATAAAGAACATGAAAAACTCAATATGCGAAAATTTAGGTTTATAGAGCAAATTAGTAAGACAGGTGAGGATAAGAAAGTTAAGTTGAATAGGGTTATCTGGATTCCTAGAGAATTTCATAATAGAGTTGAAAGGTTTGAAGGCAAACAGGCTCGTGTTATAATAGCTAGCTGATGAGATATAATGAGTGGTTTACAACAACAAGAACCTAAAGCCAGATCTGAATTTGGCAAGATTTTTCTTGATACTTCCACAGCAAAAAACACTCTAGTCGCTGATATATCGATATATTTAGACTTGAGCCTTGAATCAGACCATCAATTTAAAGAACGTGCTAAGAAAAATCCCTATGCAAAGAGAGAAAGGAATGAAACGTTCATAGCAATTTATAACGCTAGGACTTTGGACACTAAACAGATTGAAGAGCTAGAAAGCAAGTTTAATCACAAGTCACATATCTGGTTTAATTCATACAATGAACACGATGCACAAGGATATGATTACCTGAGTGGATCATGGGAACTAAACAATGACACGCTAGAAAATCTGAACGTCAATCATTATGAAGATCAAATAAAGATAGCAGTTGATGATGGCGGATTTTTTAATATAATTTGGATTGAGTATGATACTAACACCAAAGCAGAAAAAGAGATCAGCAGATTATCTTTAAATTCAAAGCATGTAACACATTATGAAACAAACACGTATTGGGTGCGCAAGTGATTAAATTATCCCTATGATTTACCATCAGCATCAACTATTATCAATGAACTCACATTCTTATCTTTCATTTTCTTTACTGTTTCCTAAACAAAATCCATCTCTTAGATGGTTTCTAGTTTTTCTTCATTATATCCAGTAAGGTTAAAATCATGACAACATACAACAGCCATTTTTGAATATATGTGATCTTTTGTATGACTTTCTGCAAATTTATTAGTATCTTATGTAATTACAGTACCTCTACATTGGTACCATCATCATCATATCATATGCAAATAAAAAATCATATGCAAATGATAATGAGATAAAGCCGAGAATTATTAACGTTGGACGCTATATCTCCAACATGGGCTAAGAAATTAGAAGACAGCAAACTACTTCCTCTATTTTCTCTTGAACGATTACAATTGTACCTTGAGCTTAAAGATGCTTCAAAGTGTGTAGTTGGAGAAGCACATGGTTTTTCTTCATATTATGTATCTAATTGCAAACTATGTTCTAAGATTTCTTGGAAGTTTAGGTTTTATTTTATGATTCATTCATATTCGAAATTAGAAGAGACAAAGAATGAGTTTGTAAAACATTGGGATGAAAAGCATTATCATCAAGATAATGGTTACCATTTTTATCCTAGCTACTAAGAAGACAATATTTATTATAATTAAGTCATAAATTAGGATACCAACTCCTATGTCTAAAAGAAAGAATGACACTGTCAACGTAGAATATGATCTTTCTGAGTAACAGATTGTAAATGCAAGACTTGAAGCATATTGTTATAAAATCGGATTAACTATACCCTAAGCCAAATGAATTAATAATAACTGTCATTACAATTTTATAAGAATAAAGGCAGCGGTAAATCAAATAGCTGTGCTTGTTTTGGAATCATAAATGGAAAAGATTAAGAGGATGATCTTTTAATTGACCTGAGTAATTCTTCCATAGTTGATGGTTCTGAATGAGGATTACTGACATACAATGAAGCATACATGTTACAAAATGACAGCCTTTCTTTGGCATTTAATCCAGCAACGTATCCTACAATATCTGCAGATTCCCATGAATCCCCAGCTCCTGTCATAGTCTTTACTTCGCATTTAAAAGAAGGACTGAATACACTTTCATTACCATCAGACCATGCTGAGCCAATTCTTGTATGCAAATCGACATTTCTAATTCCAATTTTGTTTGCAATTATTTTTGCTGCAGACCTTACGTCATCCTTGTTATAACTTGCTTCATGCAACAAAATACCACCACCAATAGCCTTGGCAAGCCAGTTGCACTCGTTTTCATTTATACTTAAAATATCAAGTATTCCAGCAATTTCTTTTAGATGGTCTCTAAACTCTTTATTCCTCGTTTTGATATCCGCAGGAGCAAGAAAGCGAAGAGCCTTAGGCGACATTTTAAAAGCATATTCTGCTAATTGATTTCCCTTTAAGTTGGTTGCCCAATTAACTACAGCAACTGCATTAGCATTAGCTAGGATATCTAAATATTGTTGACAAGAGATTCTTTCAGGACCAAAATCTGAGTTATCGCCTACATCGGATAGTAATATATTTACTTTATGACCTTCTTCGTTAGGAAACTCTATTGCAGTTGTGAGTCCATGTCTTCCATTAGCAATACACAATGTTACTCTATTTTCAAATTGTGAGAATATTTTTCTCAAGATAGCTGAACCAGTTTGATCCGCAATTGTAAATAAAGTAACATTTA
>JBKPMB010000184.1:0-5464 GCA_046731995.1 Thermoproteota archaeon
AAATTGGATGATATCTCCAAGACAAATAGCCGAAGATTACTCGAAGGCAGTTAGTAATCTAGCTGACAACGCCATATCAACAACAAGATTAACAAATAATGCAATATCTGCAAATCTACAAGCATTCAATACATCTGTTCAGACTTCAAAAGAGAGTGTAAAGGAACTTTCTAAGATGAGCAGTAACACCATAAAAGCATTCCAACAAGTATCAAAATATCCTGATAGGCACTTTTCGTAGTCTGATAGAACAGTGGATACATCATCAACTAATACAAGAGATAGACAATAGGAAATATTCACAATCTACCTTTTTTTTGAAATAATTTTCTGAAAACAAACACAATACTTGTCAGTTAATAAGAAATTGCGCCATTAGAAATCAACTTGTTGCATCGATATATTTGCAGACGAAATTGCGTCCATGCCGACTCTTGAGTTGCTTCTATCTTTATATCAATTAGCTACATTTATGTATGTAAAATGCGGGTCCTTCCTGCAGCGTTATTTTACAGACATCATCACAGCAGCTTCTTGGAAGTTAGCTACATACACTTGTGTATTGAATCCTACCTAAGCATATCGCATTATACCCAGTAGTCAACTAACAATTGGCCTAAAAAAACTAATTTACATTATGACGCATACGGTTGTTGTTTCTTCTCAATTTCCTGCATTCTTGCTGTTAAAGCCATGACTTGGTCTGATAGTTGTGCTATAGCATCATCTTTCATCTTGTAACGATTTCTCAATGCTTGATTTAGTTCTTCTAGCTCTTCTACCTTGGTCTGTATATCTACACCTTATCTTTCTAACTCTGGGATATTTAGAAATGTCAGGTATGGTTCTACTTTGCTAAATATCTCTGCTTTCTCTGAATCTTTCTGTGTCCAATATGTAGAACCAGAATGTCCTATGAACCATTCAGAAAATTGGAATATCCAAGATCTGATATTGTGGTCTTTACATATCGTCTAAAAGAGTGAAGGGTTATCTGTCTTCGTCTATTGTTGCTGCTTTCTTCTCTTAGACCTTTACCTATTCTATCTAATGTCTTTCCAAATGATTCTGCGAGATCAAAGTATAGTATGTTTGGATTTTCATGATTTCTGTCTTGGTAAACAGCAAAGACTAAAATCGTTATCATTTCTCTCTGGAGTTATATATTCAGATATTGTCTTTCCGGTGTGATTGTCTTTATGACATACTCTTCTAGTCCTGGATTTGTATTCTAGCCATTGCTTTAATTGTTTTACAACTTCATCAGCTAAGAAAACGTATCTATCTGTTTTTGTCTTTGTATATTCTCCTCTGACAAATATCTTCCCTGGTCTTAATTGGAGATTGAAATCTTTGACTCGAATAGATAAAGCTTCTAAAGCTCTAAGTCCAGTTCCAGCTAACACATTACATAAGTCTTTAATGTTATGTCAGAGCAAGCATTCAAAATGTTGATTATGTCTTCTTTTGATAATGCGTCTTTGCTCTTTCTTGTAACTTTGGGTATCTTTACTTTCAATTTGAACTTTCTTGGACTTATATCTACATCGTAGTATTCAAAAAAATTCTTTACAGTCACAACGCGCTGTTTTAATGTAAGTGTAGAAATATTGTAGTTAGTTTGTAGGTATGTAACATAATCACTTAGTATCTCATAAGGATAAGCCCTCGTTTATCCTTATTATGATCTTATCTAACGTGGTATTATAACTGATGTTCTCTTATTCATCGCATATGTATTTTTGATATACTTGTCCAGTACTGTAGATTCTACAGAGTGAGCGAAGGTGGCGCTATTGGTTGCTCTTGCTCTTGCTGTTCTTTTTAATGTATTCAATGAAGATGATGCTGTTGCTGCTGATTTATTTGTCAAGGGATTCTATCATAATTCTGTGTACCCTAGTTTAATAGATTTTGTATTGTTTGTATATTATGCGTAGACAATCGTTATATCGTTGCCAAATATTGTTATGCTATCTTATAAATTGACCACCTAACCACACTATCCCTATCCTTGAAGCCCGGTGCGTTCATTGAGCTAGCCGGGATTGGATAGGTTGTTGAGGTACTTGCAGTGCCCTAATTTGGTATGTTAGAACAAAGTCTCTACCACTATCACTAACAGGAGTACTTAACGTACTATGTACTCCAACTCCGAATGTTGGTGGACCATATGTATGAGAAATTGTACCAATTGCGTCATTTTCATTAAATATATTGCATACTCTGTTTATTCCTGCCTGAACTGCCTCAAGTTGGTATTGGTAGATTGGGTATGTAGCACGCGGATCATTATTATAATCACTAGGCAAGTACTTACGGGCTTTATCTACTAAACCTGATAGTCCAGTCGCAGCAGAGGTGTTACCAGCAGCAATTGTTAGTGCAGCACCAGCAGCAGAAGATTTACCCCCTGTATAATAAGCTGCTACTGCATTACCAGCTTGTACCATGCTAGGTGGTATCCTAAAATTGATGTTAGTAATAATCGTATTCAAGTCTTTTCCAATAATGCTACTTTCATTAAAACTGCTGTGTGTCACTACAAAATTATGTTGTTGTCGTTTGTTTATACCAGTAAGCTAATCGCTAATAAAATTCCAGTGATTCTTGCATACATAACCGTTGCTGCCATAGCCGGTACAAACTTATCCAGATTCTCGTGTTTACCTATGTTTTTGATGATTTTATAAACATAGGGCAAGGATACAAGACAGATCAAGGAAAAGGGTTTTGTGTACCCAAGAAAAATGCCAATTATAATGAAAACATATGGAGCTATAATAGGTAGAAAAATAATTTTTGCTGCTTTCTGCTTGCCCAAAAGTATAACAAGTGTTCTTCTGCCACTTCTACGATCGGCATCGTAATCTGGGAAGGAATTAACTAACAGAACGGATGCTGACAACATTCCCACGATTACACCGACATATATTGCCGCTGGTTCTATGAAGCCAACCTGCACATAAAAACTCCCTAACACAATCATTGTCCCTTTGATCATGACAAATACTTCTCCCAAGCCTAGGTTGACTATCTTTGTCGAATAGAAATAGATCGCAAGAATTGCAAATGCTAAAATGATTGCAATGGTGACTCCTCTGACAGCAACGAAATAAATGCCTAACAGAGCTCCTATAGCGAGAAAAACAATGCCTATTTTATAAACCATCTTTGGATTAAGGAGCTTCTCAGGAAGAACCCCTGTCCCACCACTATATTTTGTTCTTTTAGTAATCTTGTCAATTCCACGTCTATAATCCCAATAATCATTTAACAGGTCTACGCTAGCATGAAGAGATAATACCCCTGCAAAAGTCAACACAGCGAAGAACAAATCAAATACACCAAACTTCCAGACAGCAAGTGACATGCCGTTTGCAGCTGCAATAGCCGATGCAAGAAGGAAACGAATTCTTATTATTCGAATCCAGTTTGTTATAAATCTGCGACTCATATGTAATATATTCTTGTCTACTTTATCACATTGGTCGAGTCTATGTATACCTTTGTTGTTATATGTGCTATTAGTTCAAATTACATAAATTATTTCTCTAGATCATGAGTCCGCCGCCTCCTCCTCCTATAGATGCTGCAGAATTTGATGCTCATAAGGACATGACTACAATAATAGTAGAATTTCTATGCAGAAACAAGGACAGCGGTTATTCAGCCAAAGAGATAGCGCAAGCACTTGGTATACGCGAAGAAGACGTAAACAACATCATGATCAAGCTGGGATTAGTGGATTTGATTAGCAGTATCACAGGTGGAATAGTGGGTCGAAAACAAAAAGTCGACAAGAGAGACGCTAGGATTAAAATAGAAGATACTACAGTAAATGGAATAACGTACTACAGATGCCGTGAGACTGAACGACAGTAAAAAACGATATCTTACAGAGTATTGCTATCATAGATGTGGATTTGTTACTTTTTCCTATATTATACTCTCATTCTCTATTCGCATGATAAAAATGTGATTATTACATGGATTGACTCTACTAGCAGGATAAAGTCTAATGCAAATCATTCATATCTATATCCCTGTTTACCCCTGCATACTCAAAGTTTGAGCCTATTCCCTGATTTGTTCCTTCTATTTCAGCTTAGACCACATACTATTGAAATATCATTTAAGTTGGTTCCAGTTCTTCCGGTTACTATTGATGAACGTACCTTTTTCAATACATTATAGCTATCATGGCTGTACAAATGCTTCTTCATTTCTGTTTCATTTTGCTTGATCAAAGAAACCGTCTTTGGAGTAGCAAAAGCGCCTGCAGCTATTGAGTTTCCGTCAATTCCATCGGTTCCCATACTTACAATAGTAATGTCATCGTCATTACTAAAATTTGAATTGAGCGCGGCTACTAAAATAGCCTCTTGATTTCTTCCACCTAATCCATTTTTTCTCCTTCTGTTTAGTTTTACGGTTGTCTCCCCTCCCAAAATAAAAACAGAAGATTTGGAAGATCTTCTAATCTCATTAGCCAGCCTTGCAAGCAGAACTCCGAATTTTTTTGATTCACCATCAAACGATGAGCCCAAATTTGTAGTCTCTAAGCCCTTACTCTTCAGATACTCTGTAGCTTTCCTGCATAAGAGAGCATTATTACCTATGAGGATGTTATGCACATTATGAAAAATAGAATCCGATGGTTTTGGAGTCTCTCTAATAAGACCACGAAGACCTTTGGATATTAGGGCTATGGCAGAACGATGTTCGATTTTATTTGCCCATAGTCTATACTTTTTTAAGATCATTGCCGCTTCTTTGAAAGTCGATCTATCCGGTACTGTAGGACCAGAGGCAATTGTTTCCATATTGTCTCCAATGACATCTGACAAAATCAATGAAATAACGGTGCATCCTTTATTAATTAGTCTTATTAGCTGTCCGCCTTTAACTTTCGAGAGATGTTTGCGGACGATATTAATCTCATTAATAGATGCACCACTAGACAATAGGTCATGCGTAATTTTCTGTTTGTCGGACAGGTTTATCCCTTCTGCTGGGAATGGCATTAATGCAGATGCTCCACCAGATATCAGAACAAAAACTAAATCTGATTTCCTAGTTTTTCTCAAAATATTTATAATCTTTTTTGTACCGTCCACCCCTGGTTCATCAGGTATAGGGTGATTCGCTTCAGTTACACAAACTTTATCATTGTTAATACGAGTGTTACTCTTATAGGGAACGTTGATGGAGCCCCCTGAAACTCTCGAGCCAAGTATATTGCAGAGTGCCTCTGCCATTTTGGACGTAGCTTTTCCTGCACCTACCACATAAACAGAATCAAAATCGCTTAAGTTCATGCGCAAAGACAAATGTTGAAGAGAAGACCTTATCAGTAATGCCGATCCCTTAACTTCTATAGTCTTATCAATAAGGTGTTTTGGATCCGTATGTCTAAGAGAATGCTCTAAAGTGGAAAGAACAAGATTAAGCGATCTATATC
>JBKPMB010000185.1:0-5447 GCA_046731995.1 Thermoproteota archaeon
TATTGGTTAGATTAAGCGAGCCAGCTAAAAGTACAACAGAAAGTCCAGAGAGAAAGAAAGGAATTTCAAAAGCAATCATCTGATGTAATGCACGTAATCCTCCAATGAATGGATATTTGCTATTGCTTGCCCATGAAAATAATAGTGCAATTAGAGGAAAGAATCCGAGAATTGCAAATACTGCAATAAGACCAACATTAATATTTGCACCCACAAAGCCAGGTGCAGCGGGTATTAATGCAACTACGGCGGCCGCTGTTGCAACATATGCGATAGGAGCGGCCCAGAAAATTGGTTTATCTGACCCTGAGGGGATTATGATTTCCTTTGATACGAGTTTTAAACCATCTGCTAGCAACTGCAGAATTCCTTCAACTTTACCACAGTAAAGCGGACCTATTCTCAGCTGCATTTTAGCTAGGAATTTGCGTTCAACAAAAATTGTAACTGCTGCCATCAGCGCTGCAAATGAAAAACCAGGGAATACAGCTATCTTGAATAGTTCCGTGTGAATTATGAAATGAACAATGGGCAAGGTACGTGTAGGGTCTACCATCATAGACAGGAATAGATATGGTGTAAGAACTTCGCCATTCACAGGTGGAAGTGGCACATAGAATAGTACGACGAAAATTAGAGGTAAAGCTACAAGCGAAACTATAATTATAATCCAGAGAATTAGCCAAATAAGACTACCAACAAAGTTTCCGAAACGAAATCCTTGTGGAGCAGTTGCCATTTTATTATCTGTCAGCCTCCACGGGCCAGTAGTTCAATGACCAGTAAACAGATGGCATATCTGCTAATTTTGAGCCAACAAGCAAATGTGGCAGCGCTATCATATTCCTAAATGAACCAACAGATATCTTTACCCTATAAGGTTTTGGGGTACCATCACTAACAATGTAATAACCAAGAGCGCCTCTGCCTGATTCTACCCTCCTATAAGCTTCACCAGGCGCACCTTTTGGGTTTGGTTGCAGCTTTGCTCTTACCTCTCCAGATTCAGGCATTTTATCTAGCAATTGCCTCATGATGTGACATGACTCTTTCATATCCAAAAAGGGAACATATGACCTTGCAAAGGAATCACCGCTTTTCATATATTGCACCTTAAAATCCATTTCATTATAGATGTCGTATGGCTCGGCCTTTCGTACATCATATGGAACACCTGATGCGCGTAACACAGATCCTGTAACGCCTAATTTGATTGCATCTTCCCTTGTAAGAATTCCTACGCCCTCAGTCCTCTGTCTAAAGAGGGGATTATTGTAGAATATATCCTCGTACTCTTTTAATCTCTTTTCAAAATATGCAATATTTCGGAGGCATTTATCCTTAAAGCCATCAGGAATATCGTTCCGAACTCCACCAGGTATATTAAATGCATGTGTTACTCTTGCACCAGTCAAAGCATCCATTAAATCAATAAATAATTCCCTATCCCCAGTAGGCCACATAAACATAGTAGAGTGACCAAGAAAAATTCCATATATTGCAAGCCAGTACAAAGTATAAATCTGACGATCAAGTTCAGATGCAAGTGCTCTTATGAATTGGCCTCTTCGTGGTACTTCAATTCCCACCAACTGCTCCACAGCTAGACTATATGAGTATATTATATTAGAAGAATCATGGATCACGGGACGTTCAAGATGTGGAATGTTTTGAATAAAGTTGCGGTATTCACACATTTTTTCTTCTCCTCTGTGGACATATCCAGGATCAGGATCACAGTGAACAATATAATCACCATCAACAGTAACTGTGAACCTGAAATGTCCAGAGCCTGGATGCTGGGGGCCTACACTAAGCCTCATCAAACGGTCGTCTTCCGATTCTTTTACAATCTGAATCGCTAACTTTTTATTAAGATCATCTTCGATCCCGTGTTCAACGTTTTTCGCCACATCCATTTATCTCTTATTTCACCCTCTATACTAATACCATTACTATTTTTTTATTATTACTACCTATAACATCATCTTCCGCGGATTCTAAACTCCTTTCTCAAAGGTGGTAAATCAGCCCAGTCTTCGGGTAGTATAAACCGTTCGTTTCTAGGATGACCTTCAAAGTATACGCCGAGCATTTCAAATGTTTCTCTTTCGTGATATTCAGCACTTCTGTATACATTAATCAATGTTGGCAGTCGTGCGTCATCACGGTTGGTGCGCGTTGCCAGAGAAAAAACATGGCCCTCTAGATCGTCTCTTGAATACGAACCTAGTTGATAGATGACTTCAATTTGGTCATCTTTTGGGTAATCAGTACCTGAAACAGCCTCTGCATGATCGAACCCTAAATTATCGCGAATAAAAGTAGCGACGTCAACTATGTCTGCTGGATTGACATCAATTTTGATCCGTAGCGGTCTAATGTAGGATATTTTGATTTTATCAGTTCCAAAATAGGATATTATTTGAGAAACAATTCCCTTTTCAAAAGGTGGAGCTTCTGGCTCTCGTTTTGCTGGTGGTGAGGGCGGAGAAGAACCAGCGGCAGGTTTTGGTGATGGCGTGGAAGAAGAGGGGGAAGAAGATTGTTGGGGCGATGAATTAGTAGGTTTTTCTGTTGGTTCGCTAGTCATGTTTATTTGATCTTCGACCTTTTGATCTTTTCTTGCAATAACATTGTACCCTGGATGAGAGTTTCGGGTCTAGGAGGACATCCAGGAACATAAACATCCACTGGTATAATCCCATCGACTCCAGGAAGTACGTTATACGAGTCAACATACAAACCGCCAGTAATTGCACAAGCACCCATAGCAATTACATATTTTGGTTCAGGCATCTGGTCATAAACCATCCTCAATCTAGGCGCCATCTTTCTATTTACAGTGCCCTGTACTACGATAAGGTCACACTGTCTAAGCGAACCGAAGGCCTCGATAATACCAAATCTTTCAACATCATATCTTGGTCCTGAAGCTGCACCAAATTCAACACTACAGCATGCAGTCTCAAGGTGTACAGGCCATAAAGACCAAATTCTTCCCCAGTTTATAGCATAACCTAGGGGTTTATCCAGTGCTCTAACTAGTACATCGCCAAGCTTACTTACCATAATATTGAAGTTTGAAGGGTTAACTAGATCCTTTATCATTATTGTTTCTCCTCATCTTTTTGTCCGTCATTTGAGTATTTAATGCTTATCGGAGGTAGATTTTTCACCAAATTCCCTTCCTGCCTGATAGATATAGAGCGTAACCCATCGCAGCAAACATTATACCCAAGAATGCCATAATTGGCAGAGTTGCAGATCTAGGAATCAAGGATAGAGATGACGCCCAGGCATATAGAAAAATTGACATGACATCGAACACAACGAACATTAGAATATAAGAGTAATATTGCATCATAAAATGAGAACGCCCTTCACCACTTGGCATTTGACCGCATTCCATTGGCAGAAATTTAACAGGATTATAACGGCGTCGAGGTGATAGTAGCCTAGATATGATTAGAGCAGGAACTGACGCGAGTACACCAAATCCAAGCATATACATAACAGGAGTAAATTGCTCGATAGTTCCTGTCGACAATGCATAACTTGCTGATGTATAAAGATATAAAAATCTTGCTTCAGCGTCTTAATACCATATCAAATAATTGCCTAGCAGCAACTCTGGGATGATTTAATGCAAGTTTTAGCATCTTACTAGTTGTAAATTCTGCTTTGATAAAGTCTAAAAATTCTTCCATAGACATATCTCTCAGTATTTCAATCTCTTTATCCCATTCGTCATCGCTAAGCCCAATCCATCTAGACTGAACCTTAATTGCAGAATTTATTTTTGATTCTATTTTACTTCGCCAGATCCGTTCATACTCAATTAGCGATGCCTTAACAGAATTATCTGAGAGTGACATTGCCCCGATTTTTCCAGCTAATCTACCAAATTCTATGGCATACCTAATGCCTTCTAGCAGCAGAGGATTAGCCTGTCCTGCAGAATCTCCAACTAGTATTAACCCATCAAAGACAGAAGATTTCCTAAGTCCTTCGTTTGGAATAGCCCCATAGTGAAGCTCAATTGGTATAATTTTTCCCATTTTATGGAATGGGTTTAATTTCTTTTCAATTATAGAATTTAATTTTTCCAATGGATCTGCTCTGGATTCTGGCCTGCCTATGCCAACTCCAACTCTTATCCTATTTTTGGATAAGGGGAAAACCCAAGCATAACCAGCTTCAGAATATTCTTGTCCCACCATCAGCGTCCATGTTTCTATGTCGACTTTTTCACAATAACACTCATATTCAACTCCAACTCCGTATCGCCTCCACTCATTAACTATGCCTAACCTCCTAGCAATAGAACTATTAAAACCACTGGCATCTATGACAAGTTTACAGCCTATAACTACATCTCCTTTAGGAGTACTTGCTTTCAATCCAGAGATTCTATTCTTGGAGTCTAAAATCACATTCATGACATTACTCTTTACCATAATTTGAGAGCCTGCCTCCGCCGCTAAGAATGCAAGATGTTGAAATGCGCTCCTAACATTCAGTACGCATGATTTGGCTGTGCTTCCTCTTATATTAACTTCGTTAGATGGCGATATAAAACAATAGTTTTTTATAGGATTGTAATGCTCGCTAGTAATTCCAAGTTTTTCGATTTCTTCTATCCATGTCACACCACTGGTTCGAACATTATGCGCTATTGATTCATCTTTTTCAAATAAAATTACATTAGCTTTAGATTTGGCAGCTGCGTAAGCTGCAGAGAGTCCTGCGGGACCACCGCCTACAACTGCTATATCATAGTCTACCATTTAATAGATATACACACCCAATCACTCAATTACATGCTTATCTAGATAACCAGTCAACAATTAGTCAAACCATCCAACCAACTACTCAACTAACTTAACCTGCAGTGAAGGATAAATTATCAAACAGCATGTAAGGTAGAATTGAGTCTGAGAGGATCTTTCTTTCCTCTGAGATCCCAACAAGATCGTATAATGCGTCAAATATATTGCCAGCTACCATCACCTCTTTTACAGCATATTCACTAACGCCATTTCTTATATAATGTCCGCCTTTTACAACACCTGAGAAATCTCCGTTGACTGGATTAACATTTCCGGAGAACCTGTTAATTAAAATACCTCTGTCGATCTCAGAAATTAAATTCTCCAATTTTGGTTTTCCTGATTTGACAATAATATTACTAGATGATACAACTGGCGGTGTCTTTGGAGAACCCCCTGCATTACCAGTGCTTTGTGTATTGTCTTTATTAGCCGTATAAGTATTGTAGAGATATCCTCGCAAAATTCCATTTTCTATAGCGGTGGTACACTGGCGAGGCACTCCTTCTCTATCAAAACTTGAAGATGCCAAGCCACTTGTGTTAGTAGCATCATCTTCTAGAGTCAAGAGATCCGATGCAACAGAACTTCCAATTTTGCCTTCAAATTTACTTG
>JBKPMB010000186.1:0-8682 GCA_046731995.1 Thermoproteota archaeon
TCAAAATTTTTTTCTTGAAGCATATTTATTCAAATATCTAGTCCTTAGATCATCTGCAACAATGAATCTCCACTTTTTATCCCTGCCCCGCCTTATCCCTATTCTACCAGTTTGAACAATTAGCGCTGGGTTGATTCCGGATTCTATATGCAATTTGCTATTAGGGTCTGTGACATCATAACCATTAAGTGACAGATCAATGTTCAATGCCTGTGAAAGTTTGCCCGGACCTGAAGTCAAAGACAAAATTTTGTCAGTCTTACGAAAGGCTTTCATTTCGTCTATGCCTTCTAGAGGTTGCAATGCCCTTATAAGTACGGCACCGGCTTTAACTTTGCTTGATCGAGCAGACACATTTACACAAAATTGACTTCCATAGGTAAAGTAAATATATGCTCGCCCTACGTCTCCGAACATTGCTGAATTTCGGAATGTCAGACCTCTGAAGGCATGACTAGCTGGATCATTGGTAAAACCATATGCTTCAGTTTCAACAATTATGCCAGATATTCTCTTGGTTTTATTTGAGTCACACGATATTAGACGTACTAAGGTATTGCCTAGCAGATCTCTAGCAACAACTACTGTTGATCGAGCATAAAACTCAGAACATATACATTCCAAGGTAAATCAGCTTCTTGTTTTTTACCAGAAGGTTTTGTATATCTCCTTTTTAAATAGTGCATATAGCTATTTTTACAATCTATATATTGTGATTTCGATCGAGATTACTATCCTATGAGACGTTAAGATCGTTTGAGAATTTTTGATTCTAAGTTGACGTGAGTAAATATGATCAACTAATATTAGTAGAGTTCATAGTATCAATCTCATCCCAATTTTTCTTCTGACCAGGCCGTTCGTCAAATAGACCAAAAAGATTTAAGCATGCGAAATTAAAGGACTGCCTGTATCTAAGGGAACCGGCTACATTCAAAATAATCTGTTCTATAGATTGATGCTTGGACAAAAGCTGTTGTCTATAGATGTCACAACGGTCATTCCAGCTATTTTAGTAGTAGTCCGTCGAGAGCTATTTATGGTACAATAACGGTTCTGACACTTTTAATGGCACAACATTACTTTAATATATAAACTTGCTGAAAGTATCATCATCTTATGGATGCAAGAAATATTGGCTTAAGAAATATTGAGGTTGCTGATACTAAAATCTGTTCTATCGATGGGGAACAGGGTAAATTAATCTACCGCGGTTATGATATTTTAGACTTAGTTAACCATTCTACATTTGAAGAAACAACATATCTTTTATTATTTGGAGAACTTCCAAGTGTTGATGAACTGAAACAATTTTCGTACAGACTGCGTGAAGCTCGTCGATTGCCAGATCAGGTTATCAAAAATTTAGAAAATCGACCACTAAATGCGCGCCCTATGGACGTGCTTCAATCATGCATCTCAGAACTAGCTCATTATGATTCAAATATTGATGAAGACACAAGAGAATCCAACGTTAATAGAGCAGTTGCTCTTATTTCAAAGATCCCTACTATTATAGCCGCATGGGAAAGAATTCGAAACGGACACAATGTTGTTGAGCCAAATGTAGATGCATCTCATGCTACAAACTTTTTGTATATGCTTCGCGGAACTAATCCAATTCCGCAGGAGTCTAAGATATTTGATATTTCTCTTATTTTACATGCGGAACATAGCTTTAATGCATCGACGTTTGCTGCAAGAGAGATTGCATCGACCAGGGCTCATATGTACGCTTGCATTGGCGGAGCCATAGGGGCATTATCTGGTGAGCTGCACGGGGGAGCAAACATTCAGGTTATGAAGATGCTTCTTGAAATAGGCAATATTGATAAGGTAGAAGATTGGGTAACAAACAGGCTACAGCAAGGCGGGAGGATTATGGGCATGGGTCATGCGGTATATCGAACTACAGATCCCAGAGCAGAGGTACTTTTCAGATTGTCAAGAGAACTATCAAGAGAAAAAGGGACAAAATGGTTTGAGATGACCGAACGTGTTGAAAAAGCAACCAAAAACTATATGCTTAGAAAGAAAAATCAGCGTATTTATCCGAATGTCGATCTATACAGTGCATCGATATATTTCAGTATGGGGATCCCAATGGATCTAAACACTCCAATATTTGCGATCTCCAGAATATCAGGATGGTCTGCGCATGTGATTGAAGAGAAATTTGCGGAAGCTGCTCCTAGACCAGCTCTCTATCGGCCACAGGCAGTATACGTTGGAAGATATTGCGGCCCTATGGGCTGCGAATATACGCCCATTAAAAATAGACATGAAGGTTCACAACTGTCCATTTAGTACACTGGCTGAAATTTGCATTCACTTAATGAGACATCATATGGCTAGGAATATGCTGTTTTTCCTTTTAGTCGTATGTACTAGAGGAGTCTATATTATTTATAAAAATTATCTCAGATCCTAGCAAATAATAAAGAGAACACATTCCAGAAAGGCGTCTGATGAATGTGCATATATATGAGATTGTTTACTATGTTGTCTACGCTACGCTAAGTGATCGCTATTTTTGCCCGTACGACGATATCTGAATTTGTCAAGTTTTATTAATTCATTGTACGAACCAAATTGGTTTGGGTCAGCTCTATCTAAATCAGATTCATGCTCTATCTGTCCAGAATATATTTTAAGCAATTTATATGTAGTCGATCGTTGTGCTGGTACTCTGCCAGATGACCTTATTATTGATCTCATATCCTTTGGTTTTATCAGCTGTCCATACTGCGAGCCAGCTGCATTGGAAATACTTTCATTGATTAATGTGCCTCCTAAATCATTGGCGCCAGCTGCCAATAGCATCTGAGACATCCTCATTCCCTCTTTTACCCATGAAACTTGTAAGTTTTTGATGTGGTTGTTTAACATAATACGCGATACCGAATGCATCTTTATTATCTCGTTACCAGTTGCACCTGCGCGAACATTTGGTATCTTGTTAGTAGTATATATAGGTGCTTCATTGTGTATAAAACTTAATGGTACAAATTCTGTAAAACCATGTGTTTCGCTCTGTATTTCTCTTATTAATGCCAAATGATTTGCTTGATGTACAGAAGTCTCAGTGTGACCATACATAATAGTTGATGTAGTTGGAATATTAATCGAGTGTGCAAGTTTCACGATCCTTATCCAATCCTCTGCAGATATCCTACCTGGAGATATCATGTCCCGTATATTCTGATCCAGAATTTCTGCCGCTGTTCCAGGTAAGCTTCCTACACCAGCCTCTTTCAACATTTTCAGATATTCTTCAACAGGGATTTCTGACCTAACTGAGCCATAGAGGACTTCTTCAGGTGAAAACGCGTGAATATGAATATCTGGTAATTCCTTCTTTACAGAATTACAAATATCTATATAAAAATGACCATCCATTTTTGGAGGCAGTCCAGCCTGAATACATATTTCAGTTGCACCCAATCTCCAAGCCTCTTTAGCTCTTCTTACAATCTCTTCAATAGGCAGAAAATAGCCTTCGTCAGTACGATAGTCTCGGCTAAAGGCGCAAAATCCACAGCGTTTGATACAAACGTTACTGAAATTAATATTTCTATTTATAACATATGTTACGGTATCTCCTACTGCCTGTCTGCGTAATTCGTCTGCGACGAGTATGAGTAAATTCATCTCTATCCCATTGCTATCCAAAAGCTCAACCGCATGTTCTGTCGATATGTCTTTGCCATCTAATGCACGGTCTAACGCGTCAGCAACAATGGGGTCCACTTTCTTTAGTAGATAATCTAGATTCAGCTGCATACGATATAATCCTCCTTAACAAGCCCAGTAGAATCTGACAGCAAATTAATGTAATTTCTCAGTTTAGTAGGTATAAAACCACTTTTTTTGTCAAGAAATTCTGGATAGACTGGTAACCGCGCCCTAAGTTCGTGACCTTTGCTGATGGTGACATAATTGACGGATTGGACACTTGGCCATGGGAATTCTGGATTAACATGATCAATTGTCACTGGGGAGATGCCGCCCCAGTCATTAATGCCAGAGTCAATATAACTTCCAAAAATATTCGGAGTGAGATTTGGTGGAACTTGAATGTTCATTTCAGGCAGAATAATCCTAGCCATGGCTACAGTTTTAAGAAAATAACTGTGGGATGGGGGAAACGAATTTGCCATATTCGTTTTAGGTTTAGGATTAAAGTTTTGCATTATGACCTCTTGAATATGACCGTATGTACGGTGAATATCTTTAATTAGAAATAAAGCGTCTACAATCTCTTTTGAGGTTTCCCCTATTCCAACTAGCAGTCCTGTAGTAGTAGGGATTTTAAGTTCTCCTGCGTTTTGAAGGGTTTTAAGCCTAACTCTCGGGTTCTTACTTGGAGCATTTTCATGTGGCATACCCGGCGATATGAGTCTCTCACTAGAGGATTCAAGCATAGTGCCTATACTGACATTAGTGTCCTTCAAACTAGACATCTCTTTTTTTGTCAAACTTCCAGCATTAGTGTGAGGGAGCAACCCTGTTCGTTGAAGTACCTTTTCGCTTATTTCTGTTATATATTCTATAGTAGATGAGTAACCAAGCGATCTCAGCCATTGCTTTGCCTCCAAATACCTTTGCTCTGGCCTTTCTCCAGTTACAAATAATGCTTCAGTACATCTAAGCCTTTTGCCAGTCTCCGCAAGGCTAATAACCTGCTTTGGAAGCATCATTGACACTAGCCTATCAAATGGTTCTTTTTTATAGGTACAGTAGCTACATGTATCTCGACACAGATTTACAAGATTTATAAATACTTTACGCGAATATGTCACTGTAAATCCTTTTGTTCTGTTTCTAATTGTTGTTGCGACTCTGATTGCAGGTTCATCGTAGTTATCCGAGTTCATTATCTCATAAGCTTGCTCTTTTGTTATGTCTTTTCCTTCCAAACATCTGTCTAGGCTTTCCTGAATGCTGCTATTAATTGGGGCCTCTAGCATATAAGAGATCTTTCTTCCTACACATTAAATCAGCCCATTGTTAATAAATAGTTACACATACGTTCAATTCTCTAAGACATGGCGAGTCGACCATGTTTAATGAGAACGTCTTTGGAAATGTATAATCAAGCTGTTATTTGAAGTTCTCTATTAATTGCTTCTGAACTAGAAGTGGAATTGAAGAATTTCTTTGTATTGCTAATTTGCATGTTTGTAGTGCCTTGTATTTACCAAAATTATTTGAAAGCTTTATAAAATTATGAACTGATGTCCATGATAGTATTTTTTGCTAGAGTGGGTGCTGGTTTTGGCTTACTGTGTAATGCCTATCACGCCAATTTACAGATCCTGCCTTTTTTGTGCCCAGAATCGACGTAATAAAAGAGGCTGAAATAATTGCGGCACTGACAGGAGAAGCTAAAGCATATAACGGATTTTGAAAGACGCCGAATTTAGATTGTATTGCACTTGCCAAAATTATGACACATACGGTTCCTAGATTGACATTAAATAAAATTTGACTAGCAAAATCATTTGATCGTATATTTTGAGGCAGGGAATAAGCTATTAAAAGAAATGGTTCAAACAATAAGAAAAATATTGCAATGGTCATCATTATCGCCGCAATTTTATTTTGACTGTGGATTGAAATCATTAGCCTTCGTAATCCATGCCAGAGGGTTTGAAAATCCCTGGACCATATAGCATCTATAAATCGTTCACCACGAACCATCTTCATTCTAAAATTCTGTTCCTTTACCATGCTCCCTAAGGCACCATCTTCTATAAGTTCATGTTTTACAATTTTATGGGTACCTATCGTCTCATAAGTGTCTCGAGTTATCATGTAGAAGCTGCCAAAAAAATAACCGGTTTTGATCCTAGGATTATTTACACGCAATGGTGAAAACCTGCTATGCAGAAAATTTGAAAGCAGAGGTAACGTGATTTTCGTCCATATGTCATTGCACAAAAGTTTTGGTATTGCAGTAATTGCATCGAGATTGTCATGTAGAAGATGTCTGAGAGCTAAGGACATGACAAAGCGAGAATGTACAGTATCAGCATCAGTAAATAGAAACACTTCTCCTGTTGCTTTCCGATAGCCTTCATAACAAGCCCAATTTTTTCCTGCCCACCCTTCAGGCTTTGGCCTTGCACTAACAGGAACTATGCAAGAGCTTCTTTTTGCATATTCATAAATTATATCTTCTGTCTTATCGGTTGACGAATCATTAACTGCTATAATTTCAAAATTCTGATAATCCTGTGTCAACAAGCTTTCAAGACATTTTGCAATATATTTCTCTTCATTACGTGCAGGAAGAATTATACTTACTTTAGGATTCTTATAAAGTGGATAATTATCAATTGATTCTATAGTTGGAGATCGTTTAAAGGACTTTATAATATACCCTATAAAGTAAAGCCAAGTTCCCAGAACTCCAAACATTATAGCAGTTAAAACGGCATTGACTATTATAATCCACATTTGAAACATATACCATAAAGTATAATCGTTTTATTAATATTCGACGTACACAGATTTGATTACGATGCTGCTGTGTTTGCGATTCTTGTTAGCGCGTCCTCTGTTCCCTGCTTAATGTGTTTTTTTATAATTGTTGCAAACATTATTTTGAATCCTGAAAGCTTAATATTCCAAACAACTTCTATTTTTGTTCGATCCGCTCCGTTTGAACTTACTATAATATCTTTCTCCGTTCCTCTCAGGATGCCATCAATGATATTTGCTTTGACTGATTTTTTAGGATCTAAAACGACAATTTCTCTACACTTAGATTCCCTAAAAGCCATTACTATTTCTCTTTCAACAGTATTTCCGTCTTTGCGGATATTTTTGACAGATTTGGTGCCATGCCAATAGCGAGGTTCATTATCAATGTCCGAAATTATACCCCATATTTTATCCAAAGATGCAGCTATATCTCGTGTAACGATGATGCGCGCCATGATCAATTTGTACTTTTTGTGTAATATATGTAATATATGTGTGGACATACAGTCGCCTACAGAAATTATATGTATCTATCAATCTATGGTCTAATTTTTGTAGCAGGACAGCAAAAAACAGACATTTTACTGTTCCAATAGGATTAGGAACGCTGTTACTTGATATACTCAACAAAAGTATGATAAGTTTTACTAGTATTACAATCTTATATACAACCATATGGTATATTTTTACAATAATAAACATGAAGAACTTCACGTCACTGGGTGTTTAGTTATCTAACGAACTAGCAAAAAGGATTGAAACTGAACGGGGGGACATAAACAGGTCCCGGTACGTACTTCGTATTTTGCAGAGATATTATAAGATGATAGACAACGCTGCAGGAGGCGGGGTTACAACAAAATGAATGAAAAAGTGCTGGCCGGCGAGCACTCCGGCCAGCAAACCAAGACCCCAAACAACTCAGACGACCGCACGCAAATACGGAGGTTGAATTAGTTGGATAATAGTAAGACACAGAATGACCGAATTAAACTTTTGTAAGAATTCCATCTGAAAAGAACGAAAAACGCAATGCTGCAAGGCAAATAATCGAAGAATCCAGAGTTTGTGATTATTTGAGCTGCTTCATCGATGATACAAATGCACTCCTAGCACACGCATACGTACTAATCATAGTAGCGCTTGTGATGGACGAGTCCGACGATGCAACTAATGCGGTGCAGTTTGACAAAACAACAAGGCGATTCCTTGATGAGAACGTGGACCCAATTGCTGTGAGCGACTTTATCGAACCAGTATGCGAGAAGGTGGAATTTGCAAATAAGGAAACGCTGCGGAGTTTCAAACTCAGAGTTGTAATAGAACCACCCGAACAGGAAGGGGGTGCCGCATAGAAATGACAACGCAGCCATTGACCGCATCACTTACGCTAAAGTACAACATTCAGGCAGCCGGAGAAATCGAACTAGAAAGAGAAAGAGAAGAGTGGACAAGCACCGTCTGATAGAGGAACCTTACATCTGTCTTATGAAATCACCTGCTACCGATTACCAAAAGAAAGCGTCTGAATTAATGTACAGGATTCCTGTCTGGAGGCCTAGCCCGTGCTTTGAAATAAAAATCTCGGACCTAAGCGACCAAGTCAAAAAAGAGTTAGACAGCATATGGCGTTACAAACGGCAACTAGATTACATCTTAAAGGAAGCAGTCAGCCGCATATTCGCAAATGTAAATGATCGCTATTTCCTACTGTCGGTGAAGCGGCTGCTGCAAGTGAGGTTGGTGCCTTAAAGAAATGGTAGAATCTTATGAGACTGACAACAACGACGGCGCCACTGCTGCTGACGAAGAGCAGGCAAAGGAGAAGACAATCCATGATGTTTTGATGGAAATGTATACTTTCAGGACCATGAGCGATACGAAAGAAATCTACTGTTACGATACTGACAAGGGCATCTACAAAAGGGGCGGCGAGATAATCATTGAACAGGAAGCCGAACTAATCAATCCCAAAATCTCAACTGGCACTATCAACGAATCGATGAACCACATTAGAAGGCGCACATACATTGATAGGTCGGAGCGTTACTGGGAAAGCAAAACCTCAGCCATGTATCACTGCCAGAACATAGTCGGTACAATAGTGTACCGAATTCTCCAGAAATTGAACGTATTGAACCAGAACAACCGCAGCAAGAAGAACAGAATAATAGCGAGCAGCAGCAATCAAAA
>JBKPMB010000187.1:0-3224 GCA_046731995.1 Thermoproteota archaeon
CCAGGTGGTTTCCATGTGTAATCTCTTTTCTGCCGACTATTATAAAGTCGTTATCATATATTATCATCTGTTTTCGCTTGTTTTCACGCAATTTTGGCTGAACTCAAAATAGGGTTGCTTGGGAATGCCTGATTGTATTAAAAATTTTTTGTATTAATTATTTAATAACTAATGGGATAGAAAATCATTAACGCAAAACCAATAATTCCTAGCATCATTATCTCCTAAACGCGATTACATGATCAAAAAATAATACATTCGGAGTCAAAATTTTCCATCTAAGGCGACTTTATTATGATCCTTTAAAGGTTATCATTTCAGATCCACGGTTACAAGAAGTTCAAGTTAAGCTTTATATATCTCTAGTGATATTACTAGTGATATGATCACTGATTGGTTATCCAGAGTCGGGAGTGCAATTCCAAGAGGATTTTCAAGACACTATATCCTAGGATTGCTAAAACAACAGCCAATGACCGGTAAGGAAATTATTGATAAAGCCATATTCGAAAGTGAGGGAAAGTGGCGGCCGTCGCCAGGACTAATTTACCCTTTATTAGGAAGGTTGCTTGAAGAAGGACTGATAAACGAAACAGACAGTGGTAGGTATCAGATCACCAAAAAAGGTAGGGACATTGCCTCAGACGTTGACTCCGTTAGAAATATTGTACAAAAGCAATTCGATGTAATGCTAAGAGTAGGCAACATAGGTAGATTCATGGCAATGGATCTTATTGATAGGGTTTCTACAATAGGATCTACATTGAGCTCAAACTTGGACAGAATGACTGATGAAGAGCGAAATAAGTATAAACAGTTTTTGCTAACTGAACTAAGGAAGTTAGATGAACAGAAAAGTTCCACAGAAAAAGTAACTGTCGAATAATAATGTACGCCGACTATTCAATCTACAAATGGCAACTCATCAAGGATAACTGAATGCATAATGACAACTTAGCAACAGGGCGCATATTTAACGATTGCAAAAAGACATTCATCACTCAGTCTAGTATTGATGAACATATCGAAATAAGCTGGCACAAAGATATAGTGAAAATGAGTTCTGGCATTATAAAAAACGAAAAGCAAAATGAATTATGATATTCAGCTAAATCGTCTAATTATAAGGAAAAGATAGGCCAGATCAAAATAAGCAAGTCATCAAATTTGAGATATTTTATTGCCACGAATTTTAAATAATTGACATCTTCATTAACTATCACCTACACATCTCTATTTGGCTTTGATAGGAATTAAGAAGGATTTAGCAGCAAGGAATGACTAGTCGTACGTCAATTGAAGTAGAGTTATCTAAATTAAAATAGAAGCTTTACTACTCCAAACATTGTGCTATGGCTGATAATGAAAAAGCAGAAAAAGAGCAGCAAGATGTCGAATTAGATACTTGGCGTAAGAAAATAGAAATAATAGGGATCGATATCAAAAGTCTGGATAGAGAGAACGAAACTGGCCGACTCAAATTGAGAGCAACACTCATGAATCAGCATTTCGTAAATGAATTAGACAAGATTGGTCTGCAGCTCATAAAGATAACTACGGGAAGGATCTTCACTCATGGACTCGTAGTACTTCTGGAGCCAAAATCACAACCATCTACCAAAATGCTAACATAATGAGGACACCACTACAAGCGAAGAATATCAAAAATATGGCCACAAAGAGTACGACGTTATGTTATATATGATCTTACAACGAGAGCCGATATGTCAGAAATGGGTTCATTAAAAGCATAGATCCATAAAAATATCCTATATGACAGCTTGACTTAGGTCGACTGATAACAAATCAGCGAATTCTCATTTAATGTTTTTGTAGTTACTATTAATTAATTCTACACGAGTCATTGTCATGTAGTTTTGAGAATCTGCTATAAATAAATCTCACAATCAGTTTTCCTGCAGGGACATGATTAATTATTTGAGATATTACTTTGCCTCCCGGTAGTATGGCTATCAATTCAAGAAGGCCGTCAGATCCACTCTTTGTTTCTCCATTTGGGGCAATAAGATGAAATGATCGGAAACGTAGGGTAGCAGGAATCCTATCAAGCAGACCCTCTTGATCAGCAATGATTAGCGAAACAAAATCTATTTTGTCATATTTGTCAAGACTATTAACAACATGTGCAAATCTTGTGCACGATCCGCAATCTGCATCGTATGCTAAAATATACTTTGAAGATGAGGATTTAGCTTGCATTCAAGTGTCCTAACTCCACATATAAGATATTGTTAATTGGGTGATTTAAAACTAGCATTTTAATCATAAATTGGACACATAGGGCATATTGCACAAATACTATAGCATAAATAGGTCAATCATCAATGGTGTCATATATTTCTGCATATCATAGCTATTTGAAGCCTCTGATACTTCAGATGCCTTGCTGCCATCATAGCAACAGCGTTCTTCGACAAATCTATCTATTTCGGCATTTGCGCAGAAGCTTCCTGAGGCTGGATTTGGTCAAGCATCAAAAGACCATGCTACATCATCTCCAGGAGCAACAGGGGAACATACTCGAGCTGGATCAACAGCTGTAGGCACTCCACCAAACTTTGATAATAATCTTGATCCATGTGGTGTGTCAGGTCGCGAGGGTATAGGCGGTGTTGCAAAGAGTCTTGGAATTGGTTCAGTTGGCCAATTAGGCTGCGCATTAGATCCAAACCTTGCTTGTTAGGAAGAACAAGCACCCCCTCTTTTTTTTATCATTATAGTTCGGTAAGACGAAGGTCAAGGAGAAATATAGACTATTACAAAGATATGTTTGGATTATCCAATACATTTGAACCGTCTACTTGTTGTTATGGAAAGCCTTTTATATCAAAGCAAAAAAGTAACTCATTTACATTGGCCAGAAGGAATAAGCAAATATGATCGAGAAGATTATGGCAAATATATTCCTATAAAATTAGATTTATTTATAGAACGAATATATCTATCTTCATCGTCACAAGACTGGCATATTGATCTTGTGAATTCGATAGCTAAAAATACAATATGAACAAAGAAATTATAAAGTCTAAGCTGTACTCTTTGCCATACATATATAGTGGAAATCTTCAAGCGATAAGAACATATTTAGCTAGACAAAAAAGATGAGAAGTGTGGATACAAGAACCGTTTTATGGGTTATCAAGTATATCTAATCTCTATGATAGAAAACTAACTAATTGGCATTATCTTAGTTGCTATCCCAG
>JBKPMB010000188.1:0-4837 GCA_046731995.1 Thermoproteota archaeon
AGTACTACCTCACTCTACACTCCTTATTTGTGGATTCTCTGCATTTAGCGCTATGTCTCCAGCTGCCATACATAAATACCTGAAGATGTTTGCTATTGTCTCTATCTTCTACAACTCTCTCATAGCCATTCTTGGGATTACTAATATTACTAAATCTTCCTTGGGGATTAGTGTAATTTACCATTGCTATTAGTATTAGGCAGACCTTACTTAAGAACTTTGAACTATTGTGTTGGGCTTGTAAAGAACATACTATTAATATTGTTTAACCCTTTGCTTTATATTAAAATGGAATACTAAGTGACTGACTACAGATAAAGCAGTGCTAGATGGACAAAGAAGTACCATTTTATCCTTTACAACACGATATTTGCTTGAAGTCTCTTACCTAAGATTTAAACATTAACGAAATTATTCACGTGTTTAGTAGAGTATGAAATTTTGTTCCCGCGATCGATGTCATACCAATTCAACATCTTTTGTATACAGATAATAATCTAGCTATATATTATATTAAATACTCTACATTTTATTTAGTTTTTAGCTTCTAGCAGTAACATTCTTAGCGCATGTTCCACAAAAAAGCAGATTATTTATATCAAAAAGACATAATAGCATCTCACTGCGGAAGGATTTCACCAGAGAATAATGCTAATGGCAAAGGAGCGACATTTTCATTTAGCCTACCAATAGACGCCATACAAATACCAAACACAATATTCTAGAGGCCAAATAAGCTAACCCTTATCCAACCATTAACACTAACACAAAGTAAAGATAAGCTATAATTCATTGTTTTTATTATTAAACTATCCCTTTAAGTATGAAACAATCTAATATCTAAAATTCAATAGGTTATGATTATAATTACACTGAACAAAATGAAGGTGTTATCAGACCGAAAGTCAGGACACTTTTTAGGACTATGCACCTATGTGGACAGAGAAACTGTTACATATTCCTATTGATGATTATAGAAAGAATGCCTTGATCTCACACTGCGGATCATGTTTGCTTTAATTATCCTATTTGATCCTAGCTTATCACATTAGGATTTTAATTCCATGTGATATAGATGGAATTTGCCAGATATGCCGTGACATGAACACGGAGTAATTCGACAGGCGATAATTGTCATATTAAGGTATGTGCATGAATTGACATATATCCATAAAACCTGAGAAATCTAACAGTGTATTTCTATTCTTCAATTATGGTCTATGAGATGTCTTGCACAATATTAGTATATGGGTTCATCAGATCAAGTAAACTCGATTTGAAATGATTTTTGTAATGTACCTTTGCAAGCGGCTCCATTATTATATAATGACCGTCTGCCACGGCTTTAGACATACCATATTTCATAGCTAAAATTCCATTACCAAAGAATACTACACATCAATGCTCTGCTCATCATATTTTCTTCTTCTTTATCAAATCTTGTTTCATTTGTTGAAATTCATTCTCTGAAATTATTCCCTTTTCCTTTAGATTCGCTAATTTCATTAGCTCATCGGCTATGGATATTGATGATTGTTGTTGCTGCGGTTGCTCTCGATATACGTGTACTTCTCTATCTCTATCCATACCGTTTCTTATTACCTCCAGCAATTCTTCAGCTTTATCCTTGGGAATTGCAGTTATTATCCCATCTTCTTCTTCTCCTACCTGCTCACGCTTAATTTCATCCTTGTCGACCATCATCAATCTATCTAACTTTCCTCTACGACTCGTATTAACTAATCCAGGAGCTTTAAATATAATATTAGATGAAAAAACACCTTTATCAATTCTAACGCTACTTATCATATCATATGGAATATCTACTATATCCTCACGCAATCCAAGCATACTTGGATCTTTGATTATAATTCTTCTATCGGTAGCAAAAACAACATTAGGAGTAAATTTGGAGCCACCTGGTTTTAACCTAGATTGCCGAGCAACAACGAATACTTCCTCATTTGGATTTAAAATGTGAGAAATTTTGCCAATTTCTTCTAAATCATCTTTATCTGTTGTAGCCACATCAGTGGTAAGGTTTGATGGTAGTTGTTCCTCATCCTTTCTACCAAAACCAAGAGGACGCATCTATCCATGGATAGTGGAATTGCCTATTTAAGAAATTCGTGGGACATTCCTATCCAGAAGTCATAAAAATGCTTAACATTGATACAGTCGCGACTACATTCTTTCTCGATTCGATAGTATAGACTCAGCTAGTACCTTAGTCTCTTCCTAGATCCATCAATGACAATTCAAGGTTACCAAACGATGTTAATCTAGACATAATGACGACCTCAGCTTGGATTTAGAATAAGGGAAAAAAAATATTTTAAACTATGAAGCGAGCGAATCAGTATTTTGGCATGCTTTCGAAGAGTTATCAAGCGGCTATGATATGTCGGTAGTTACATAAACTACATGAAAGACTGATATCGATTAGGAAATTATATGCGTGGAAAGCAGTTTTGATGATTGATCGTATGGAAAATTTGGTAAAATAGGACATATACGGCAATATCATGTTTATAGAAGAAGAAGAAAGCCAAGCTAGTTACTGTGATGCTCTTTAAACATGTATTGTCATGATGTTTTACCAGCTTACTTATTTCAAGGGTTTAATCTTTTGCTTTTATAAAAGAAAAGCTTGCTGATGTGCACAAAAAACGTGAGCTTTCCGTCAACAAAGACTCAATGCAGGAATGCAAGTTGTTTTGCTAGTAGGTTATACTAGTTCAGGAAAAACCACTTTGTTCAACATGCTTCAGAAAAAAGGAAACCCAAAGTAATATATGTTTACTACACTTTGCACAACTACAAGGTCACTTAAAATCTATAATGGGAATTTATTATTTATACAGTCGGTTTTGTCAGCAGACTCCCTCACTATGTGATAGAGGGATTTAAACCAACAATAGAGGAATTACTCTCTGCAGATTTGATTCTGCTTTCGATATATGTCAGAGAAAATTGAAGATATTAGAATAAAATGCAAGTTGTTGGGATGTTTTAGATGAGCTAAAAGTAGACAAGTCCAAGGTTTTTGTAATTTTGACCAAATTCGATAGCGTTACTGACCCAGAAGAGATGAAGAACGATATTGCGAATAATTTAAAGATATCAAATCTAATATCTATATCATCTAAAACGGAATATGGAATTCATAAGCTGAAGACGATAATAGGAAATCGTACGCATATTGTTGACTAGCTGAATTATAAATACAAACATAGCATATCATATCTAATGGATCGAACAAAAGAATAAGGTTATACCACAGTGCTTCTAATTGTTTTGATATGTGCAATATGGTGCCATGGATAGAGAAATTATTGCAGACTCCGATTGATGATTATAGAAAAAATGCTGTAGGCCTTATCCTAGCACCTTACCTTATAAACATTAAAAAACTATCTTATGATGCCGCTTCAAATATCATCAATAACTGGTTAAGCAAATGTGGGGAATCTAAGCAGTTAGATCAGAACTTTAATTATATGGTAAGGTATGCTTTAAAGAACTCAGTAAAGAATGGATATAAACCCCTAACATTCGAAACTTTGAAGCTGAAGAATAATGCGCTATATGATTTATTGAACTCATAGAATATTTGCCTCAGATTTAACAATAATAAACAAGCATGAAGGATACATAGGCCTTACAGATCTTGTTGAGTGTTTATCAAATATTGAAAACGTACCGGAAATACATGAAATCCATGATAATTTGATCTATTTAAATTGTATTATTCAATATAAATTGTATTTAGGCCGTAAAGCAATGATCAAAGTACATTTGATCCATTGAAATATATGGATTGTGTTTTGGATATGAAAGGCTTAAGTCTATTAGGGGATCGCTAAATGAGAAACAAAACCACAGCCTCAGATCGAACAGGCAATATATAAATCATTGAAGAACTTGATGAAAGATATTATCTTTGATCTCAAGCCTATGCACCTTCATGGAGTCTCATTGAAAAGAATATATCCGATTATAATGACAGCAAAAAAACTAAGTTCGCTGCTATTCAGGTATCTCTATTTCATTTTAGTCAATATTAGAGCTAAATGTTATGTTAATAGTCAACAAAATTCATTGTTTGTTATTAGAAAGAATGTCATTTTGTTCAGTGTGCCCTTGTTTATTATCATCTTCTAATGGTAATGCAGGTAATGCTCCAGTTGATTGTTTGCTAATACTTTCGTTTGTAACTTCACAAACAAGTTGGTCTACTAGGAGATTGTAAAGCTTTTCTGCTTCCTCTAGCATTATATCTTTATAATACTCAATGATATAACCATCATACGGCTGAGGTGGTAGTGCTACTTGTCTGCTAGCATCCAATAGATTGCTGTTGTTGTCTTTGCTTCTTATTGATGATGACAATGAACTTTTATCATTGTTATGATAGATCAAAGTAGAGTATTTTTCTGGATTATTTCGCGTAGACTCAATGACAGAGATAATGGCTAGCTTCAAAAACGTCTTTTTGTCTGATAAGAAGTCAGATATTTTATTCTCAATACCCTTTATGACTTCCACATATTGATCATTATTGTTATTATAATTATAAACAAATGCCTCCAGTTTTGATGTTTGCTATCGTAAACCTTCTAGTAATGCTGTCTCTGCTCTACATTCTGATTTTATAAAGTCTAAACTTTCTTCCTTGTCTATTATATGACCATTTACATTCTGAACCTCTACAGATTTATCTGTGATGATAGATCCCAAAATATTATTTTCATTTTGTAGCTGGTTATACCTACGTTGAACCGATGGTAGATAATATTAGCAATCCTCAATAAGTTAACTACCTGCGATACCCCCA
>JBKPMB010000189.1:0-8079 GCA_046731995.1 Thermoproteota archaeon
TATGGTCATGCTGGAGATGGCAATTTACATAGCAGGCCTCTAATAAATATCAGCTGTAATTCTGAAATTGAATTGTTAGAAAGTCTTGCTCAGGATGTTTTTAAAAGTCATCAAATCAGGTGAAACTATTACAGGAGAACATGGGGACGGACTAGCCAGAACAAAATATATCAAATATGTGTATACAAGCGAGATCGTTTCGCTTTTTAAAGAAGTAAAAAAGTTATTCGATCCAAAATTCATCATGAATCCGGGAAAAAAGTTATTCGATGTTTGAAGCTTAGTTTAGATTTGTCTTACATGAACGACTCTAATTCCTCATTAGACCTGTGGTCTAAAATAGCATAAGATACGTATAATCAGCCCAGATGGAACTTTGAGTCATCTTAAGAAGGCGTATTTTAATATTAAATTGTACCATTCTATGTTATCGCAAACAAGGAAAAAGACAAAAAATATACAATCAAAACGACAATAAAACTCATTCACAGCATCTGTGAATATAAATATAAATATAAACATAAAATATAATCGAATAAACAAATTTACAAGCTAATTTTCAGCAAATTCTCAAAATGCAAACCTCAAATGATAAGAAGCTTCATGCACAAACCCGATCCTTGCCCATCCTAATCTTTCCGTACATCTGGATTTGATCTGCGTTTTTATTTGTCATAATATCTTATCTATCGAATGAGGGTAACCAATCTTTTCGCGTTTGTTACTATGATGTGGATAATGATATTGATAGAAGCGGCATTCCTAGTATATATCGTACCATTGTTGGACCGTGCTTTGCTAAGTAATGGGTATAGTAGGCTAATCATATCTTCAATTGAAGCCTTAATATCTATTTCATCGGTCGTAACGTTAATTTTTGTACTGAACAGAATGAAGAACGCATACATACAAAAGAAACTTGAGTTGTAAAATAAAGTAATACTGCCTGACTTGATGCGGACTAGATGTAGCACAGAAAGGAACGATTGTATAGTTATATAAATAGGATTTGGCAGTTGGTTTAAACAATAGACAGTGGTTGCGATATGATCCTTTGGCTTCGTCAAATTCTTAAAATATATTTATCGATTAGGCAATTATTTCAAAACTATGCATGCTATTATAAGAAAAATGTTAATTATCGCATAGTATCTAGACACAGCCGCTGTCGCATTTTCCATATACGATATAGCTTATGGAAGTACTTGTAATACTATTGTAGAGAACCTCTCTATCAGTTTGTGGTCAATTGGCTTCTATATTGACACCTGGATAGGCTTTTAAATTTCTTGTGAATCATTGTGCCATATTGAATCGCCTTTTTGGGTTTCATCGCTGATTGTTCTGGAACACCTATTGAAAGTGCCACTGTTCTCAAAATATGCTTTCGAAGCAGATCATTAGATCCCTTTATCTTTTGATCAATAGCGATATCCTTGGCAAACGAAATAAATTTATCTGTCAAAAATGGCTTTTTTAACTTTATCCCTCTTTCACCAGTTATGGTTTCTATCTCATTCATAAGCGTCACCTCATTTACGATTTTTTTGTCCATTAGTTGCGTTATATGCGTTCTTCCACTATCGTAAACAAGTCTGTATTCATTATATCCGCAAAACAACTCGTCACAACCGTTAGCTGTCAAAACTTGTTGTAAGCCACATCTGGACGCCAGACTTGCAATATAGAAATACGCAATGCAATTTTCTATATGAGAGACATTCTCACATCTTATTTTTTGTCTAACGTATGATAAAACTTCGTAGAACTCTTGTTCGTCTAACGTGTAAATGGTGTGAGGTAAGCCAATTTTTGAAGCGATTATTTTTGAAAACTCTAGGTCATGAGAATGCAAAAACCCTATAGTCAAGAGGATAACTTTGATTCCAAGGTCTTTGCATATCTTTGCTAATAATGTGCTATCAAGGCCGCCAGAAAAAGCAACTCCAACAGACGGATTAGTAGTAGTATTTACTGACTCTGCCACTGCAGCAAATAGAGCGTTCTGTATATCAGGGAGCAACAACAAGAATTATAGTGCCAATAGTATTTATATAAATAGAATATATGTAATCTATTGAATTTTTGGTGACGAAATGTTAGATGGAAAGGGTAGAGCTGGATAGAGACATTAGATATATTGATGGGCATGGTAATTTACTACGCAGCCGTACTCAGTATGCGCTTTCAAAAGTCCTCTCCTATTTGGGACACGAGTATGAATATGATCTGAAAGTACATCTTAGAGACAATACATATGTGACAGTTGACTTTAAGGTTGGTGATCGATATATAGAAATCATAGATTCTGAAGCAGATATTGAAAAATTCAAAAACATACAAAGCAGTAATCCTGATCTTAAAATTATTGCTTTTGGCCATTCAAAGTTTGCAGGCAGGACTACTGAGCTCGAATCATTATTCTTCTTCAATTTTGGCGAAGCTCAAATTGGTTCTATATTTATAGAAGATCCCTCTCTTGCCTTTGATTATGCACATATTTTACCTCTGGTAGAAAAATGCTCTATCCTACATGGACATACCTCTACAATTATGGTTGAGATTATTGGTGAAATGAAAAATAATCTCGTTATAGATTTTGGAGAAGCCAAGAGAATAATCAAAGATACATTGAGTACAATTGATCACAAATTCTTCATCAGCAAAAAGTATTTGAAAAAAGAGGATGATACCCACTATCACGTGGTGTTTGAAGGACCGAAAGGATATTTTGATCTCCAAGTCCCGAAGATGACAACGTATCTTCTCAGAGGAGAAGCCACTGTAGAAACTTTATCAACTGAGATAATAAGGTTACTTGCTCCTAAGATGCCATCAAATGTACAAGCCCTAGGCGTATACGTTTACGAAGGAATGAATAAAGGATCTCATATAATTGCAGAAGTAGGAAAAAAAGATTATAGCTGATGAGCAAATCAAAAAAGGCACTTGTAATGTTATCTGGTGGTATAGATTCTTCTACCTGCCTTTATTGGGCTAAGAAAAAGTTTTCTGATGTTCTAGCAATTACATTTAATTATCATGGAAGAATTGAAAATGAAAAGAAGGCTACAGCCCAGTTAGCTAAAAGAGCTGATGTCACGAACTTATTGGAGATCGAGGTTCCATTCATTAAGGAATACTCGGATTTTTACAACAATCGCATCTTAAAGGACGATTATGATAAAAGGCTGTCCTCATATATTCCTGCGAGGAACATAATTTTTTATGCAATATGTGCTCATTATGCTGAATTCCTCGATATTAAATGGATTATAGGAGGACACAATAGTCACGATGCTGAATTTTTTAGAGATGCAACAAAAGAGTACATCAAAAAGATAAACTCGCTATTGAGGCAAGGATGTCCTATAATTGCCAATAACACGCCTAAAATATTGCTGCCATTAGTAGATATGGATAGACAGAAAGTAATTAGTCTTGCACTCAAAATAGAAGTACCACTAGAATTAACGTGGAGTTGCCATAATGAAGGCAAAACACATTGTGGGCAATGTTATTCATGTTCACAAAGGTTTAATGCATTTAGTTCTTTGGGTCTAAAAGATCCCGTGTTTACTCAAATCAATCATCTCAAAAATCATTATAGATGACAATGCACTGTTCCGATAATTGATGGTCTGTACAACGGATGTTTTTGTATTCATAATGCTGCATACATATTGCTAAGATTCAGTTTGCAACAGAACATCTTTTAATAGGAAGTTACATTGGTAAAATAATCTTCTAATGGCGTATTCTTTTTGTAATTTCATTAAAGCATATGGGTGAAAAATCATAATAATATCTTAGTCAATATGACAATCCTTCTTAAGGCTCTCATCAAAATAGCATCGATTATATTAGGAAGAAGATTTGCAACATTAGCATTTTATTTTGTTCGTAGCCAATATGCATAGCAACTATATACTAACGTTAATAACGGTATAAACCTGCTATAAAGAAAACAAAGAATGGAGCCTAAAATCGCAGCTAAGTCTTGGAATCATGACATAGAACAAGCCATCTCAAGAAGATGGCAGGATGAAGATATTTACAACTTTTCCGCAATAGGACCTAAAAATCCATTTGTAATTGATACTCCTCCTCCATACCCTTCAGGAAGGCCATGGCACATAGGAGCTGCAGCGCACTATGTACAAATAGACATGATCGCTAGAACCGCCCGGATGATGGAATATAATGTAATGTTTCCCATGGGGATTGATAGAAACGGTTTGCCTGTTGAAATCTATACAGAAAAAAAATATAAAATTAGAATGCGTCAAACTGACCGAGATAAGTTTCTCGACCTCTGTCGAGTTGCTCTAGATGATCTGGAATCTGAGATGGTACTTATAATGAAACGGATGGGTCTAAGTGCCAACTTTAAAGAGTATTATCGTACTGACTCAGAAGAATTTCGGTCCTTAACGCAGAGTACTTTTATTGAACTATGGAACCGGAATCTGGTATATTTGGCTAACAGGCCGAATAACTATTGTCCAGACTGTGGAACTACAATAGCGGATCAAGAAGTCGTTTATGATGTTATTCCAACTAAGCTAGTTTATATCCATTTTAAGATTAAAGGAACTGAAAGTAGCATAGTTGTTGCTTCTACTCGACCTGAATTGCTTTTTGCATGCCAGGCCATTATAGTAAACCCAGAAGATCAACGCTACTTGAAATTGCATGGAAAATCTGCAGTAATACCCATCTTCAATAGAGAAGTTATAATTGTACCTCATAGCTCAGCAAAACCTGAATTTGGTTCAGGCGCTGTAATGGTATGCAGCTATGGAGATCAGAATGACGTCCAGATCTTTCGAGAGCTAGGTCTAAAGGAAATCGTAGCTCTTAATGAACATGGAATAACAACATCCGAAGCCGGATTATATGCTAACTTGCGAGTAAACAATGCAAGAAGAAAAATAATCGAAGATTTAAGGAACGCCGGCTTTGTACACAAGGAAGAGAATATTATGCATAGAACACCATTGTGTGAACGCAGTAAGACTCCAATAGAGATAATACCATTACAAGACTTTTATCTAAAACAGCTCGATTATGTTCCGTATCTGAGAGACCTAACAAACAAAATTAAATTCTATCCAAAAATTCACAGACAAATCCTTCTTAACTGGTTAGACTCTATAATGATTGACTGGCCTATTTCGCGAAGGAGGTTTTATGGAACGGAGATTCCAATATGGTATTGTAAGTGCTGCCAGACGCCAAACGTTCCAGAACCTGGCAAATACTATCGTCCTTGGAAAGAGAAACCTCCGTTTGAGATATGCAAAAAATGTGGCAATACTGAATTTGCAGGTGAGGAGAGAACATTTGATACTTGGATGGACTCAAGTATTACTCCGCTTTTTATTACAAAGTACAAAAGGGACCAGAAATTACATAGTTTAACGTATCCAACCCAAATAAGGCCACAAGGAAAGGACATAGTACGAACTTGGCTTCATTATACTATGCTCAGGTGCTTCCAACTAACAGGGCGACAGCCATGGTCAAGTGTTTGGATTATGGGATTTGGTATAGACGAGAAAGGCGAAAAAATGAGCAAAAGCAAAGGAAACGTAATTGATCCATTTCCAATTATTAAACAATACGGTGCAGATACATTTAGATTTTGGTCTGCTAGTGAAGGTAATCTAGGTTATGACTTTAGATGCTCAGAACAGAGAATCGCAAGCGCACAGAAATTTTTATCAAAGTTATGGAATATAGCTAGATTTATTTCTTCATTTGAGATCAAACCAGACGCTCTTAGTGATTTAGATCCATCTGATAGATGGATTTTAGCAGAACTGTCAAAACTGATTGAAGAATGTAGGAAGGGATTTGATAACTTCAATTTTTTTATTCCAGCAAATGCAATCAGAGAATTTACATGGAATTTGTTTGCATCACACTATATGGAAATGGTGAAATCTAGGTTTTACGATAATAGTGATAACCTCGGACAAAGATCTGCTGCATTTACCTTGCATAAATGTCTAACAACAATTTTATTGCTTTTGGCACCCATATGCCCTTTTATCACAGAAGAACTGTGGACGACGATATACTCTAGTAAGAGTATCCACTTGCAGCCGATGCCTAAATTCCAATTTGAATACCAAGATATGATTAGCTACACTACAAGCATAATGGACTTTAACTCGATGGTATGGAATAAGAAGAAAGAAACCATCTCTGAGAAAACTGGGAAGCCATTATCACTTAAAGATGCTATAGATATAGCTGTTCCGTCTGAACTGGAAATATTTAAAAAGGACCTTCAGATGATGCATAATTTGAAATAATAATAATAATTTTCTCTGCTGCATGCTAGAACGAATATCGCCCCACTTGATATTAATGAGATGTTGATATGATGTATGTGCCTTGAAATTAAAAAGGAGAGTAAATATGTATATGAGAGGAGAGTCAGTGGCCCCCTTTTTGACCTGTTTCTGCATTTTCATCCAAGAGTTCTAGCGCATCTTGAGCGATATCTATAGCTGTATGTGAATCAACATTAGGTTCGATGGTTACAATGACTGTGTTTTTGTTCATATAAAGTGTTAAGATGGAGATCTTTTCACGCTCCACATAGGCAAATCTTGATTTACCCATCGTTGCATCAAATCTCTGTCTCATTGATTTACGGAGAGCTGTCTGAGCTAGGTACAATTCTTCATTATTCTGATCTACAATTGAATCAATTCCCTTGCGCATTCCACCAGCAATTAACAATCCTGAATCATCTACTACAGCTGCGTAACGTATATCATCATGCAAAGCAAAGATTTGCTCACACAACCTTTGATAATCCATGGTATACAGACCCATCGCTATTTATTGAATGTTAGGTAAACCTCTATCCCCATTAAATATTATAAAAACAAGATGTTGTGTACCATTTACAAATTCTCCGATACACAAGTACATACAATGCAACGTGCATTGATTCGAAAAATATAATTCACAAAGTTGTATTAGAATTTAACAATATCACGATATCTTTCATATCTCTTTTCAACATCTTGTTTATTGATATCTAGCAATTTTTCGACCCCAAAACCTTCGACAGCAAACGCGCCCATAACATTTCCATAAATCACTGCTTCCTTCATTGTGTTGATGTTGACACTATTTTGTCTAGCTATATGCCCCATAAACCCTCCTGCAAATGAGTCGCCTGCCCCTGTCGGATCCACAATTTCTTCCATTGGATATGCAGGGGCAGGGAATACTGTATAGCCATGAACAAATAAGGAGCCATGCTCTCCTTTCTTGATTATGGTAAACCATGGTCCCCATGACATTATCAATTTTGCACATTTAATCAAGTTGGTTGTTTTGCACAATTGCCTGGCCTCTTCGTCATTAATTACCACCCCATCGACTTTGCTCATCATTTTTATAATATCCTGCTTCTGGTTCAAAATCCAATATTCTATTGTATCACACACTATCAATTTGGGATTTGAAAAATATTCTAATATCTTTATATTCTGAATAGGGTCATTATTGGCAAGATACACATATTCAGAATCGATATATTGATCGGGTATTGCAGGTTCGAAACCTGCAATGACATTTAATTCTGTTTTGTTAGCTGTCCTATGGTAAAGGTCATAATCAAACGATGAATCATAATGAAATGTCTTGCCATCTTCTTTAGTGATTATTCCTCTGGTATCAACTCGACGGTCAAGAACACTCCTATATTCAACCGGAAAGTCAGATCCTACAATCCCAACTATAGAAGTGCTAGTAAATAAGCTCGAAGAAAGCGCGGCATAAGTGGCTGCTCCGCCCATGATTCTTGTTTGAGTTCTAAATGGTGTCCGCGTTGTGTCCAAGGCAATAGTTCCAAAGACTGTAATCATGTCTAAAGCTCTAAGAGCATAAATAAATAAATGCTTGCCAAAAGTATCAATATCGGCATATTAAATAACCTCTAAGGGAAATTGGTAATAAATTAATGCGCTTGGTAGTGGCAATAACAGGTGGCTCGGGCGTCATATACGCGATCAAAACGTTGGAAGTCCTGCAGAGCTTAAAAATTGAAAC
>JBKPMB010000190.1:0-2461 GCA_046731995.1 Thermoproteota archaeon
TGGAAATTCATGAAATGCATGGTACATTTGACTTGCTTTTGAAGATTCGTGCCAGAGATTTGAATCAAATGCGAGATGTTGTAGAAAATAAGATACGTAAATTACCACATATTTTGGAAACAGAGTTAATGACTGTTTTGAAAACCAAAAAGGAAGAGCAAATAGTTTCGTTGAAAAAGGATATTGCAGAACAACAATAACTGCTGGAAATGTTTACTTATAATCCATCGTATTGATAATAACTAAAAAAGGCCGATTTATTCAGATGGCAATCACTTCTCAGCTCTACCTTCAACTATATCCATCAAACTGTTAAGGATATCGTCGAATGAACCGCCAAATCTTCTATCTGTCTTTAAACAACTAATGTAACTTTATTCACAGGCATTCTTGTTAGCTAACTTATAACGTCAAAAATTGTTTTCTGATAAATATACAGAGGTTTATCTACACTATCCTTCCCAGACAATCCAATAATATGATTAAAGCAGCAATATCCAATAGTTCTGACGTCTTCTTGTTTATGTTCGTCAACATTCCAAATCCAATATGGTTTATTATGCAGTCTTTCTGTGAGATGCAACAACTATTTTAGAATACCTTGCATCACTAATCTTCTAAATCCTTTATCAGACTTGTTTATCCTTAATTCCATTAGCTTAAAAGCATCATTGCCTACCAAATATCTTAATTCCGGTGGAATATTTTTTTCGATGTAATGGCATTTAAAATGACTTTGGCTACTTCTATTGGGGGGTGAACCATTTTCAAATCTAGGTTTGAATCCGGCAATTCTCTTCTCTGTTATATCTGCATAAGGCGAATTACAATCATTAATAGTAGTAGCATAAACATTTTTTCCTATCTTTAAATTATTATCAAAACTAGTTTTAATTACACCTGGCTCTATAAGTATAATCTTTATTCCAAATTGCTCTAATTCATAAGCCATAGATTCAGACAATCCCTCTAATGCAAATTTTGAGCTTACATAAGCAGGAGTAAGAGGAAAGCCTATCCTACCCGATACGGAGCTTATATTTACTATTGTGCCATGTCGTTGCTTTCTCATAATTGGTAACACTGATTGAGTAACTCATAACACCAAATACATTAGTTTCAAATTGTTCTTTGAGCTCCTGGATGGAAAGCTCTTCTAATGGTCATATTACGCATAACCAGCATTATTGACTAAAACATCTATAGTCTCTTGTTCATTTGCTATCTTGTCGATTGCTTTAAGTGATTTGTCATCCGTTACATCAAGCTTTAAAACTTCTAAAGGTAATCTTTCTTTTTGTTTTAACTCATTAATTCTATCAGATTTATCAAGATTGCGCATTGTAACATAAGTAAAAACACCATTTCTTGCTAGTAATAAAGAAGTCTCAAATCCTATACCAGACGAACTACCAGTAACTATTGCTACTTTCGTCTTGTTTATTTTATCAGTATCCATTTTACTTCTGTTATTATCTTTTTTGTAACTGAATAAATAATATGCTATCTAAGCATCTGCTTGTTGTCATCAATCCTATGGTTGTAGCATTGGATAGTAACTAGAGCTTGACTAGATGTGTATCTTTGAATAGTTCTGTTGCTTGCAGCTTTTCTCTGTTATCATGCGAGCTTTGCAGTATTTCAAACGAGTGTCTGAGTATTGTATCGTGCTATAAAGGGCTAGAAAACCTTATGTTATCCTATCGTTGATTGTATTGAGATATTGTGCTGCATTGCAGTACTTTTTTGTAGAAAGGTGATAAATATTGACCTTGTATCATATATACAATATGCATAAAAAAGGCGTATGAAGCAATCGGTATTACTTGAGAAGCTAGGATATGACAAAGAGGTAGGGGATATGTGCATATTTTGTCTCAGATCTACTGGTAATGAGAATATACCTGTCTGTCTTAATTGTATACTGAGTGAAAACTTCTATCATTCACTAGGTATATTAAAACAAGTGCTTCGTGATAAAAGAAAAACTCAAACCTAGCATAAAACCAGCAAAATTATAAATTATAACAGATGCCATTATAGGCTGTATTACGGTATATACACCAGATCAAACAAAATTATAATGAGTTTCTGGGTTAGTATGCTATAAGATTCTTGTTGATGTAATTGTTCCCAGCGCTTCTACTTTGTACTTACACAGTGAGATATCTTTAGTCCTCATAGATTGGTTTTCCATCAGAGCTATATTTTTTAACCTTTCTACCTGTCTCATCGTATCTTTTTTTATCATTATCTGAAGATGCACTAGAAATAGAAGATGGTGGAGTAACACCAGATGACCTTGCCCTGAGTCCTTTTGATACAAATAACAGTGCTGCTAATGCTGCCATAGTACCGGCTGTTGTCATAAACATGAATATTTGATCAGCCATTTAGCTAATCTTGAAGCAAAGCAGAAATTAAACATATCGAAGAAGTGCCTACGATTTACTCTTTTTTT
>JBKPMB010000191.1:0-13279 GCA_046731995.1 Thermoproteota archaeon
CCGAGCTCAAATGTTTCATTTCCTGTGCATGACTTTAAGTGGGTGTTCCATTTTCAAACTTAAGAGAATATCAAAAAGGCTAGCTTTATGCTTTATTGCTTTTTTGTCTGTCAGTGTGTCCATAAACTATTTTAGCATGTCAGCTTTCAAAAAATATCCAAATGTCTTCTACTTTACAAGAGATACCCAATTGGACTATGAAGGCAGACTATATTGAAGCTTGCAATTGCGATTATGGATGTCCTTGTAACTTTACTGGTTTTCCTTCAAATGGATTCTGTAGAGCACTAGTACTTTTTCATATCAATTCTGGAAATTATGGAAGCAATGTCAAACTTGATGGCCTTGAAGTTATTGTTGCAGAATCTTGGCCAAAGGCAATTCATGAAGGAAATGGCACTTTTCAAGTATTCATTACAAAAAATGCAAAGGAAGAACAAAGAGAAGCATTAGTTAATATCTTTTCAGGCAAAGCCAAATGCAATGGTCCATTTTCCCTATTTGCACCGACATACAAAACATACTAATCCTCAGTTTGTAGATATAAAATCCAAAATAGATGGAAGAAAAAGCAGTTTCTCAGTTCCAGGGATAATAGATGTACAAGTTGAGAATTTCGTAAACCCTGTTACAGGAGAAGAAGAACAAGATACAAAGATACACCTACCAAAAGGATTCATATTGAAAGTAGCAGATGCAGCAAAGACTAAAGTCATGAAAATACTACTAATTTGAATTTTGATGACTCTGGCAAGAATGCATTTTATTCTGTAGTAGAATTCAAAGGGGCCATAGTAGTATCTCAAACTTTTTACTCTACTGCATTTTGTCTGACACTCAAATATACATTAAGGAGAAATGACTATAGTAATGTATCATATACAGTATATCTTAAGATAGAGTAAGCATATAATGTATATGACTGCTGATCTACCAGCAGAAGTAAAAAGGTCATTGGCTGAAGAGTTCTTTGACTTTCTCAAAGTATTTGGAATAATCGGGTTAGCTATCGCATTTGTAATAGGTCAAGCAGCTTCTAAACTGGTTACTGCCCTTGTTAATGACATTATAACTCCGTTTATAGGACTATTCATACCAGCAGGAGATCTAAATGCCGTGTCATTTACTATAGGAAAATCAAAATTTATGGTGGGAGATTTGATTTCAAATATAATTGACTTTGTAATAATTGCATTTCTAGTATTTTTAGCGTACAAGCAACTATCAAAATTCAAGCTAGTGGAAGACAAAACAAAGCCTGAACCAAAGAAATAGACTCAGTTATTAACGTCGTCATCTTTGGTATCATATTTCTTTCTTTCTTATACTATTGTTATAACTATATAGTCACGTGACGCATACATACATACTTTGCGAAAGTTAGCTTTATGCATTTTGAAACCTAAAAAATGGTTTAGCATACTGTCAATGTTAGAGTCTCTATTTCAATCAATAAGCACCACACTGAAAAAGCAAGAAATGCTCTTTTTAATGAATAAGTGGCTGGCTTTGCTTCCAAAGAGTTTCAAATATGGCGAGGTATGACGAAACAATTGATTTGACATTGGAGTATATTGCTAATCCTACTGCTTCATACACATTATCTTTTTTATCATCTTTTATGTCTACTATAAGACATTCTTTTCTGTCAGCTAATACAATGGTAACTCTATTATTGCTTTCTGTACTCTCATTTAAAGCTCTAATATCAAGTCCCGATACAACCTTTTTTAATTCCGCTATTATCTGCATAATTTGGTTATCCACAGGTGTGAGTATTCTAAGTCTAACATTATTTTTTGAATACTCCTCTTTTAGAAGCTGCATTGACATACCTGTTCGCACATTCCGTCTAAAAGAATTGATAGTGCAAAATGCTATCAATAGCTCCTCTTTTGCAGAGATCGAAATATCATAAGCGCGATCTATTGATTCCTTTGGATTTTCTATAATCTCTACATTAGTTAACATACACTGCTATAGTATGTCTAGCAACAACAGCTGCTATAAGTATTGCTCCTATAGCTGCACTTCCATATCTGAGCTCAAATGTTCCATTTCCTGCTAGTAGTTGTATAAATGAATACGGAAACGCTTCTTTAAAATTTAGTTAGATACATGTAAAGTTAACTCACCAGTATTTCTCAATTATTAGACTTCAGCTACATTACTGATAAATTGATATATTTTAGTATTTGTATGACTGATAGGGGAACAGGAACGGGGAGAGGAACAAGAGGGAGATGAGGACAAATATTATTAGCTGATGACATAAGCGCAGGCAAGTCATCATCCGCTGCTGTACAACAAACTAAAGATCATTATCCTTACATCATTTTACACAAGATAACATCTTTTTTACATTCTTCTTCCTCTACTGCTAATACCAACAATCAATCGTATTTACAAGATCGAAAACCAGATACTGCAGCTGTAAGAGAAAGAGAAATAAGAGATCTATATCTCAAAAGAATTCTTGTTGTAGGTGATGAGTCTGATGTCACTTTAACTTTCAAAGTGGGTCTAGAAGGATATCATTATGGCAACCGTGATGATAAAACAAGATTTGAAGTATACGCATACAGTAATCCCTCAGAAGCATTATCAGAATTTAGGCCTAATTTTTACGATCTAATGCTAGTCGATGTGTACATGCCAGATATGAATGGCTTTCAATTATGTGAAAAGATCTTAGAAGTAGATGTCAACATTAGAGTGTGATTTATATCTACAGCAGATCTAAATATAGAAGCTATAAGAGAAGTATACCTTAAAGTAAGTTTTGGATGTTTTATTAAAAAACCAGTTATAATAGAATATTTGGTTAAAAGACTATTGGCAGAGTTGGATTAGCAATAGTAATAGTAACAACAACATTTACCTAAGGTAGTAAAACCCATAATTCACACACTCATTTATGCGATGAAGCAATTGTGATGATTTGTGTTTCTTGACTTTACAATTTCATTTGATTGATTAATTTGTTTAATCCATGGTTATCGAATCTCCTACTATCATATTTACTAATCTTACCAACTCATCATTTCCAATTGGCTTTTGAATATAGTTAATGTTACCTAGTTCCGGAAAGCATTGGGTTCTGAACTGCTCATAATATGCTTTTGCAGCTGTTATAAAGATGATAGGTACAGTTCTGTCAAGTTCCATTATCTTTTTGCAAAGCTCAAATCCATTTAGTACAGGCATTTCGATATCAAGTAAAATCAAATCATAATAATCAATCCTGAAATCTTTCAGAGCCTTGGCAGGATCTGTATATGAAATGCATTCAAAGCCAGCATCTTCTAACACCATTTGATAAACCATACATATGTCAGACTCATCGTCTACTAGAAGTACTCTTTTCTCCTTCTTACTCATAGCTGTTATTGTTTGATCCTGCAGTAGCCTATGTTCATATTCTTGCTTCCTTGTCTGAAGATTTAGTTTTGTTATAATTTGATCGTAATATTTTGGGTCATGAGAGCCCAAACTGAATATTCTTCTGGGTTTATTATAATGATAAACGATAATAATATAACAAGTCTCTGAAACCCTAGTGCTAGGGTCGTTCATGTCCATACAGAAACCACCGCCAACATCCTTAGATATACTAACTATGGTTGTTTATTTTACTAGTAGTAATGCACATTCATGATTTGTATGAGCTGGTGCTAAGTATTATGAGATAATGATGGTTTCCTTTATATAAGATTTAGTGCGCGTGGCGATATTTTTGATCCCATTATAGAACAAAATCTGAAGCAACTTTTTATTTTAGCTCGAATTTAACAAATATAACCAGTATTAAAAATGCAAGGTCAAACATTGACCATTCTGATTATTATGAATTAGGCAGAGATCATTTTGATATACTTTCGAAGATATTCAAAAACGTTTACCCAGGTATTTACTAAGCACGAAAAAAGTGGAAGTATGTATGATGTAGGTTCGAAAACAGACTGGATTGAATATAAAGAAAGAGAAAGATTAATAAAATGTGTCACAAATGGGAAGAGACCTCGATATATAATTAGGAAAGTTTCATTTTTGTAGGAAGTGCTATAGTTTCATTAGCGATAATTCCATGCAAGTTAGGAAATGCAATACAACACGAGTGTGTGTCCACAAATGGGAAGAGACCTTAATAAGATCGGGAAAATTTATTCTTGTAACAAATGCCATTTTGAATTTGAAATTGTCTGTTTGCTCTAGCCCTTGTGAGTATTAGTTCTGACCTTGTATTGTTTTTGTTTCAGCCATATTTAGAATTCCTGATGTGTATAATGTCTTGGCCATATTGTTAACTTGATTTTGATCTTTTATGTTACTAATAGCTGCTATCAAGGTTTGTATCTGAGACTGCATTGCATTGAATTGTTCCTTCATCGCTTATAATTCGTCTTCTTTTTTGCTTCTGTGACTCTAATGCTTCCTGATAGCCTTCAAAGTTCATTATCATTTTGCACTTGCTACAGAATTTAGCATCTTGCGTGTTACCTTCGCTGCAATTAGGACATATTTTGGGGTTGATAGTGTTAATTGGAATGTTATTTTTAGTAACTATTCCGTATGCCTCTAGGAGAGATTCAGAAGACTCATTTCCAAAGTAATAGATGTATACTCAGGCCATATTGCTGCTAGGTCGATAGCCAGCATGTTGATTTAATGTGCTGGATTTTAGTTTGGTACTTTTCTCCGTGGGAGCCGAAGGCCGTCGAACGTATGGGTTGAATGGCTTCAATAACAATGCTTTGAATCTTTCTTTATCTTCATTTGGGATTGTAGTGTCCTCTAACAGCTTGGAAAGAAGTTTTCTTTGTAGTCCTTGTAGATTCCATATAGACCATTAATAGTAATCTGCTTTCCCATAGAGTTTCTACCAAGACCTATGAAGAGAGGAGAGTTAGGATTGTTACGGCTTGGATGGTTTGACAGCCATTCCTTAACTTAAGGTATTGATTGGATTAATGGTACATGTCTGCTGCTGCCTGTCTTACCATTAACCAACACTTCCGCATATGCTTATTTCCTGTAGTCTTATACAATATCTCTTAGTTTCAAGTTCAAAATCTCATGAGGTCTGGCCGATAATCTCTGGCCATAGTATGGTAACACCTATCCCGTTTGTTTGTACCCATTTTAGGAACACTAGGTCGTCTTCCTGTGTCCATAAGTCTGAAGGTTTGTAGCAGCTAATATCCTTTCTCTTTAGCTGCTTGATACCCATTATACAATTAGGCTGCCTCTCAAGTGCCGATAACTCAGTCCTTCTTTTTGGGTCTCCAACGTCAGGGTAATACAGCCATTTAAAAAATCTAGACAATATTACAAGATTTGTATTGTAGCTACCTATCCATTTATGGAGTGGATCTTCGTTTTTCTGGCTTGCGGCATTTGTCTAGATAACAAAGAACGTCATCTCTTATCATATCTATGAACTTCTTTTCTATTCCAACTGCTCTTGATAACCCCGACAAAAACTGTATAGTATATTTTTTGTATCTTAGTCTTGGGTTTATCTCCCTTTTCATTGCTATGATATAAATCACATATTGTCAATGCATTTTCTTTAGATAACCTGCGTCTATCTTTTAGGACTAGTTCACAAAACTTATGTGTAGTAAAACCTTCAGTTGCCAGGCTGATTTTTCTCTCTAGTAATGCTAAAGAGTTATCATTATCGTCATTTATGCCTAGAAATGAGATATCTGTTAATGATGGTGTTAATATTTCAGCTATCGATTTGTTTGAATGCCTAGCCATATAGATATAATATGTAGTTAGTTCAGTGTACTAATAATATTTTGTATGAGGCAATATTATCTCAACCTAATAATTTCCCTGTTGTCTGGTACACTTGATCTTATCTTTAGCCTAGAGTATATGGCACTGGCTACATTATCTGATTTTGATTTTTCTCCGTGATTTACAATCACTCGTTTTGGTCTTACCCTTGACACAAAGCTTAATATCTGATTAAAATCGCTATGTCCACTAAAACCATCGATCTTTTGGGTCTGGCATCTCACAGGAATTACCTTGACCTTGCCACTCTTATCCATCATGCTAATCTCTGTCATTACACCATCTAGCACACGTCTACCTAAAGTTCCATTAATTTGGTATGATACAAACATGATCTTGTTTTTTGGAGATGGAGCTATCTCCTTGAAATATTCTACTGAAGGACCACCCTCTAACATACCTGATGTCGCCATTATGATCGATGGATTTTCATCATTGAAAACTTCGCCTCTCTTGCCATAACCATTAACCACTGTAAAATATTCTGATTGAAATGGGTTAATTCCTTGTGAAACTGACTTTCTCACATCAGAGCCAAGGTAATGTGCGTATGACATATGTATAGCGCTTGCCTCTGAAATCATTCCTTCAATGTAAATGGGAGATTCAATAAGACGGCCCTCTCTCATCTCTTTGTCTAAAACAAGCATGATTTCTTGTGCTCTTCCTACTGCAGGAAGAGGGATTAGCACTTTACCACCTTCTGTCAATGTTCTATTGATACTATCTGTGAAGGTTCGATAAACAACTGACTGATCTGGCATTATATCCTTGCTATTGCCATAAGTGCTCTCTGTAATTAGGGTTTCAACTCTTGGGTATATTGATGATGCACTGTCTAAAAGCTGGGTTTTTGCATATTTGTAATCACCTGAGTAGAGGATATTATGGGTGCCAGAAATGTTAAGGTGAACTGTTGCACTTCCCATAATGTGGCCAGCGTTATTTAATGTAATGGTGATATCCGGGGAGATATCAGTTGGCTTACCATAAGGCAATGTAATACAGTGTTTAATAACTTCGTTGATGTCCCTAATTTCGTAAGGCAAATAGCTCCCATTACTCTTTGCTATCTTTACTGAATCCATTTGAAGAAGAGTCATTAACGGCAGAGATGGCTCAGTACAGTAAATCGGTCCATCGTATCCATACTTAAATAATGTGGGTAAAAAGCCTTGGTGATCAATGTGCGAATGACTTATAATCACTGCATCAAGCTCATCTAAATCAAAGCTGAACCAATCTAAGCGAGGATATGCATTTAATCCTAGACTCTCACCTGGATTGATTCCACAGTCCAACATTACTTTGCTCTCAGGAGTGGCTACAATGAAACACGATCTTCCAACCTGTTTGACTCCTCCGAGACAGAATAGCATGACTTCTTCCTTGTTTATTGACCACGGATACTGTGTCGTAAAACTAGATTCTGCATCTTTTGTTCTTTGTTGATTATGTATATTTCTCTCTGAACTTCCATTTGGAACTTTATCAGCTATTATAAGAGGAGGACGAAAAATTCTATTTCCAAGCTCTTGTAGAAATGATATTCTCTCCCTGCCGGAGTTTTTCAATGTAGAGTGAATGGTACTGATACTGTTAGATGGAATATGTGGAGAACGTCTAGTATGGGCGATCCATCCAGTAGTATGGGCAATTTGAATTACCATGTTAGAATCTATTATTTCAGGGTGATTAACTTCTAAAATAACCTCTCCTGTAGCATCGTCACAAAATACAGCAGAAACTACTATATCCTTAGGAAGCAGTTTAACAACGACTGATCTTGTTTTATCTTCTGGTAGTCGTATAGATGGATCTGTACGAATAACGAACCGCTTTCTCAGAGTCTTGGAGAGAGAAGACAAATGATAAGTTAGTTCAGTGAGTGAAAATTTCGGATTTTTGGTATATAATGCTATATTTGGACCCTCAAATTTTGCTAAAGTGACACAAGATTCCTGTGGTATAGATTGCAAGATAATTTTTGCAATGCTGCTTTCATTATCCGACTTTAATCTTGCTATTAAATAATCCTGTTTTTCTATTTCTATATATCTATTTGGTGCGTCTACTATAGGTTTTTCTATTTCAGAATCGCTAGCCTCATTATTAAGAGGTCTGCTGCGATTGTTTTTGCTACTGCTCTTTTTTAATTCATTTTTAAAGCCTTCTTTTTCTTCCATATATGTTCTTGTCCAGCTGGTCCGGTGAATTTTTACCCTGTACTTTGCAAAGCAAGCCTTATCAGAGGCAAAAATATTTTATATTTATCTATCAAACCGGCAGTAAGCCATAGTACATTTACACTTATCCATTAATATGTTTTTATGAGACTTTATGCATTGGATAAAAACATACTTGACTTTCTAAATATCTATATATATAATATAATGCATATATTCTTGCAATTGTAAAAATAAGGCGATGGTGTAAATTTGTATATATGTCAAATTAGACTCATTAATGCAAAATTGGCAAACTCCTCAACATAATATAAAATCAGTAAAGGAATAGGAGGATAAAAATATACCATATATATTATCTGATGAAATAAGGCAATGTAATTGACATAATTACTATTACGATCATTACAAGCGATAACAATAGAGCAGCGTTTTTAACTACAGTAGTTTTCGACTTTGTTTTACTTTCAATCAATGAACTATACCATGAGCCTCCATCAAGAAAACTAATTGGGAGCGCATTGAATATTCCTACATTGAAGTTGATAAACCATATCCAGAATAACATATTTGCAATTATAGGAAAAAATGGTCCTATTATATTTGATTCATATTTTGAAGCCATTAGATCGGAATATGGAACTGCATACATGCCCTGACCAAGTGTAGGTGGAGTGAGCAAAGCTATTGGATTTGAAGTAAAGGCGTTCTTATAACGCTGTAATACTACTGAAGGATCAGGAGCCACATCTCTTATATAGATGCCCATAATTCCTTTATTTGCTTGAACAAATGGTGGTAAATCTATAGAATTTGCTTTGTTTCCTCCGGTTTTATCATGCCATGTTATTTCTATCCTGTGACCTAGATTCGATCTAAGAAGATTACCTAGATCTTCTACACTACGCACATTCTGTCCAGCTATGGTCTGGATGATCGACCCTTTAGTTAAGCCAACTTTTGCAGCAAGAGAACCATCATTTATATCTGTAACTACAACTCCAAACCGTGGTTCGCCTGATGTCGGTAAAGGAGCAAGAGTTGATATTACAAAATAAAGTGCAATTAGCGAAATAGCTGCCATAATCATATTATTTAGTGCACCTGCAGTCAAAATGGAACTCTTTTGCTTAAAAGATGCTCTTGCTAACTCTTGCTGCTCAATATTCACAAATGCACCAATAGGTATCCCCAGAAATAACAGAATTCCAGTAGATTCTACCCTTATATTGAACACCCTTGCTACTATTCCATGACCTGCCTCATGAATAACTAGTGTAATTATGAGTGCTATCAAACCATAAGTCACCGGGAAGAAGGGATTCAAAATTGGAATAAGAAAGTTAGCCCGTGGCCCTACATTACGTATAGTGTCTCGAGCAGCTGCATTGGAAAACATGATCATTAAAGAACCAACAATTAAAAATATTGCAAATGCAGTGATCAAAGGCATAAGATAAGCATTGAACTTAGCATAGATTCTGGCAGCATTTGTCTTTGCTACCATATCAAAAAAAGTCAAACCAAAAGGCGTATGAACAAATATTAATGGGAATTTTATATCGACATGAACCTTATTTTTGTTCTTCTGCTGTTCCACTGCATAGCATATTGTAGTTACTGTATTTAAATTAATCATTACTAGAAGTTAGCAATATCTCATTGACTTTCTGTCCTTGCAAAAATATAAAAATTAAACTCACAATAGATAGCTTATTTCTTATCAAAAAATTCAAAGGAATTTTCCAAAAAGCTACAACCCTTCACTTATAAGCAATAAAGGAAGTAGACATTTTACAGCTTATGCTATGGCGCTTTTGATTTTAGGAATTCAATTGTAACCTGTCTACAACTTTGATCCCTATCTTTGTATATCTCTGACGCTTATTTTCATAGTTGATGAATTAAATGATCCATGACTACTTTTATAGATATATTTGCTATTGGCTGGTATATTTTTAATAAGATCACTTAATGGGAAATGTTTAGCTAGAGTCTAAGGAATGTTTCGATCGTTGATACTATAAATTCATTTTTTAATTCACCGGCGCTCATTGAGCCTGTAGATACTATCATATGTAACATATTATACAGTATATTGTATTGATATAAATCAATCTAACAAGTAGATAAAGTATTCAAAATAACATCATTCGCATACACAGAGCCGATTTTAATTTAGCAGGGTTATAAATATGACATAATTGCTATTTGTATAATATACATGTCATCTACAGAAGACAACAATATGTCCGCAATGGATTCAAAAATGATTTCAGAGCCGCCATTGAGTTTACTGTTTAATCCTTCACTTCTTACTACCAAGAAGGATGTATGGGATATTGACGTTACAATGTTGCTTGATATGCTTTTAAAGCTCATCAATACCACAGGAAAAAAAGACCTTAGAGTATGTGGTATTGCAGCTTTGTCATCATCCATTATATACCGACTAAAAGTTGAAAGTATTTTTAGATTAGAAAAAATTGCCATGCAAAGGAAAGGAGTAGATGAAAATCAACCTCGTCAATCGGTACCAGATCTCAATCCTGTTGAAATTCCATTCAGGATTGAATCAACATATCCAGTATCTCTGGAAGAGTTACTACATGTTCTAGAAAATATGATTTCTGAATTAGCAAATCCTAAACCAAAAAAGAAACAACTAAATTTAGAACCTGTCGAGATCTTTGATTTCAATCAGTATTTAATAAAATTTGAGCATATCTTACAACGATATGAAGATATGATTTTTGATATTGTTAGTGCAGATGGAGAGGCAATATTTAAGATGCTTATTGCAAAAATGGAGCCTATAGAAATTGTACGATGTTTTATTGCAGTGCTTTATTTAGCTATGAAAGGAAAAGTAAATTTAGAACAAATTGAAGAAGATTTAAAGATAATGATAAGACGGTAAAAACAGAAGCAATAAATCAATCTAATTTACTAACTGCTACCGAATTGCGAAATACATCTCTTCCTGAGCAGGAAATTACTGCCAGAATCGAAGCGGCATTGTATTCCGCTGGTAGGCCCTTATCAGTAGAGGAACTTGTCAGAGCATCTGGAACAAATTCAAAAGAAAAGACGATTAAAGTTGTAAAAGATTTAATTAGAAAAACAAATTCTGTATTTAACGCTATTGAAATTAGCGCATTGGAAGATGGGACCTATGTGTTTCAATTGAAATCTGCTTACATGCCGGTCGTAAGAAAGTTCGCACAGCAACCATTGATTCCCTCCTCTGCTCTCAAGACATTGTCCTATATTGCATATGAACAGCCTGTCACCTCAAGACGCCTGGTGCAGATTCGTGGAAGTCAGGTTTATACTCACCTTAGAGAGTTAGAGAGTATGTCTTTTATTGAACATGAAAAGCTAGGTAGAGTTAAAGTATATAGAACAACAAAGAAATTTCAGGACTATTTTGGTGTTAATGATCTTGATTCTATGAAAAGCAAACTAATAGCAATGACAAACAAAAGTAGTGAAAGAACATCTTCACTTTCTTCCTAGAAAGCTCTTAATTGAAGTGAAAAATATATATTCTTATGCGAAAATCGATAGAAAATCTGTATGGGCGTAAATTTACTGGTGGCCGTAAAGTTGCTATGAGAGATCGAAGGAAGTTTGAAATTGATAGATATCCAAATGAGGCCATTGTGGGAACAACAGAAATTGTATCAAGACGTATACGAGGTAACAATGTAAAAAATGCACTTAAAACTGCAGAGTTTGCAAATGTTGTTGATCCAGCTTCAAAGAAGGTGGTGAGAGCAAGAATCTTACAGGTAACAAAAAATTCCGCTAATAAGGACTATGAAAGGCGAGGAGTAATTACTAAAGGCGCATTACTTGAGACTGAATCCGGAACAGCAAGGGTAGTTTCTAGACCTGGACAAGATGGAACTGTTAATGCCATTCTTGAAAGGCAGTAAAATTCTTTTCTGTTACAATTGCTATGTGTTTTAGAATATATCAACAAATGGTTATCAAGGCATTAAAAACTAGAAGTAGAAGGTGCTTGAGCATAGTTTAATTCACATATATTTGCTTATTGACTAGAAAGCATATATCTAATACTAACTTTTATAGTCTACACTATACGTAGGATTATAATAATGAAAGGGCCTGAAGTTTTGGCTGCAACTACTACTGCTATTAATCCAAACATGGAATCATCATTGTCAGACAAAGTTACTGATATCACAGAAGGACTACCACCTAACTGTTTTCACCACCTTCATGACAGAGTGTTGTTATGTGCTAGGTCTAAAGGTAAAGAAAACGCCATGACGATATGCGATTATATATATATCTTCCTTAAAGTCGGAGATTAATCTACCAGATCATTACAGAAATGATACTATAATGCGGCTTTGCAACCTATCGGTAAATTATCAGGTCTTTTTGCTATCGATTCATTTGCGGTGGATTTGTTATTCAAAGTATCGTGTATTTATGGTTTTTTACAAAATTCGGAGTTGAATTAACGACTCACATATTTTCTCTATTGCACGCGTTCTGACTGCTTTTTCGTTTCTCGTAGCTGCAAAACTTGCAGATAAAATAGGTCTGATAAATACAATGGTATTTACACATATACCCTCTAATATTTTGATTATACTTGTTGCATTTGCTCCAACTTCCATTAACAATTGCATTGTACTTAGCTAGAATGGCTCTCTCACAAATGGATGTGCCTACAAGACAATCGTATATAGTAGCAGTAGTCAATGAAAATGAAAGAACAGCAGCTGCTGGAATAACAAATATCTCAAGAAATATAGCAGAGTGTGTCTCCATCACTGGCTGGTTACATACTGCAATCATTGTCGATTTTATCTGCTCCATTTGTATTGGGTGGTGTATTAAAAATTGTGTATGACGTAGCTTTATACTTTAACTTCAAAAATATTAAACCGCCAGATGAAAGAAGAAGCAAATAGATATGTCAAATATTGAAATCCAATAAAAAGTGATCAGTAATCTCAAGATTGATGGCAGAAGGAAATGGTATTGAAGAATTAAAAGAGCAGAGAACAAGGGACATAGAAACCGACATGCTTTAATGTTAAAAGAAAAGATTTATTGTATGAGACTAAAACGATAAGCAGCGGGCTTCCTCAGCCCTGCCGCTTCGAGGTTTAAGTCCCCCAACTGACTGAATTTGGGCAAAGTACAAAAAGAATTCATGATATTAACGATTTCTGGAAATTCATACTAGTAGACATGCAAGACTTTGTATACACTACCACTATAACTGAACTAATTGAAATAAA
>JBKPMB010000192.1:0-4422 GCA_046731995.1 Thermoproteota archaeon
TCCGTTGACAATACTATAATGTTATCAAAAATTATGCAAAATTGAAAACTGGTTCTTGGCTATATACCTTTGTAATAGCCTCGAAATGACAAAAAATCAGGATTCATCAGGTTGTATTATTTCTTGGTCAGAACTTATCGAATTCGAGGACTTAGTAGTACATGACCGGCTGTTAGCACAGACCACTGTTGTGTTATGACATGGTTGATCGTTTGTACATACCGTAGTATTAGTTGTGGACTTGGATTCCTTGTAGGCTGTCGCTTCTGTCGGCGTAAATGCCGCCACAATCATCACGACACCAATTGCCAACGTCAATAGGTTAATGTTCATAGTCATTTGCTTGGATCTATACTATATGTGAATTAGCGTATTCACCACTAAATCTTGAACCTATTATATTTATGAGCTCAATTATATTATAAAAAATCTTATTGTATAATGCCTACAACAATATATACTATTGTCATTATATAAAATGGATCTTGTGTGTAACATTTGTTTCTGAATTGTTCATTTAACATCTATCTTCATAATTTTTATTTTTAAAAGACTATTAAAAGGCTGTTAATCTAGCAAGCCATCTATATATGCTTCTATTTCTCGGAGTTGCTTACAACACATGCCTAGCCCAGAGGTAAACTACAATAGGCTAATAAACTTCGAGATCATTATATAATAAAAAACTATTGATGATTGCATAAAGTATTAAACGGAACTAATGCATGCCGAACATAGTGAACTGCTGATTAACAAATATCACGAGGGCAAAAATAACAATAACAAAATAGCTACAACTATAACTACAGATATATTAGTGACCTATGCTTTTTCTAATATTTGCTGTACACCTATAACTGTTTTTTAACAAATGGAGGTACCTTGAGTCAAGTATTTTTGCTGTTACTTTCTGTACTTTCTGTGCGGATCGTTCAATATTGAAATGTCTATGTTGCCCGAGCTAGGATATATGTATGCATGCAAATCAAAGTAGATGGAATACAGCTTTACGTCTTATATGTTATAGGTGTAGCCAAATAACAACGAGAACTTCATTAATACTCCCGCTGTTTGAATATGTGCATGCAAAAATCAAACCTATACGCAACAGCTTTATTGATAACTTTTACAATATTTCCCATATTACCTGAGCATCAAGTTATGGCACAGCAACTAATATCATCGTCTCTTACACAATCCAATTTTACCTATGCATTAGATAGGATATTTGATGCTGTTAACAATTCTATTGTCATGGTGACAGCAAAGCCTTCAAATAATCTACAAAGCCGACAAACGCAAAATGATACAGAATTAGGTTCTGGCTTTATCTACGATACCCAAGGGCACATAATCACTGCTAGCCATATAATAGATGAATCCAAATTAGTTGATGTAACATTCGTCGATGGTAATAGATATACCGCAGAGACTATAGGTCGTGATCCCTATAGCGACATAGCGGTTCTGCAAATTATTGGGAGTACGCTCCCACCGCTTAAACCACTCATAATTGAAAACTCATCTCGACTAAGAGTGGGAGAACAAGTAGTCGCTGTCGGTCATCCATTTGGGATTGACAATACCATGACCACTGGCATAATAGCCCAAACTAGGTACTTGTTATCAATCCCAGATGTCGGAGTCTTTTTCCCAGATGTAATTCAAACTGATGCCGCTATTAACCCTGGAAATTCGGGTGGGCCATTACTTGATACCAATGCACAGGTAATTGGGATGAATGTAGGTAGAATTATCTCAATCGGTGCCCCTGGACCTTATCCTGGATTGACTGTCGCCACACCATCCAATGCACTATTGCGTATAGCTCCCACATTAATTGCGGAGGGCAGCTACCCTCACCCTTATATTGGACTAACAGGTACGACTCTGACTTCGGATTTAGCTCAAACTATTAATAATTTGCCAAGAAATTTCAAAGGCATTTTAGTAAACTCTATCGTAAAGGACGGTCCTGCTGACAAAGCAGGTATAGAGGGAAGCAGTGTAGATAAGTATGATATAAGACATTGGGGAGACATAATTACTGCAGTAGATGGGCACTCTGTAATACGAAACGAAGACTTAATATCATACATTGAGTGGCACAAATCTGTTGGAGACAGCGTAAATTTGAGCATATTTAGGAACGGCTTGATCATGACTGTAAATACAATCCTTATGTCAAGGCCGCCTGCTCAAATTCAAAGTATACAAGGTCTAACACCTCCTCCGCTATAAAATGCACACCATATATAATTACACATTAACAAAAAGATAATTACTATTAACACAAAATTGAAACAATAAATGAAGATGATGAGACCCATGATCATCGGTATCTATGGTAGCAGCAGAAGATATCAGGCTCCTTCTTATATTGATGTTTTTATTTTGTATATTTGTATCTGGAATATTCTAAAGACCAGTGCTTCTATATATTAATTAATAGCCTTAGCAGTCTTAACAAGGTTTGACTGTGAAACTTTTAATATGTAAAATATAAGGTATAACTATCCGAACTCTATCGACATAGAATTTGGATACCACAACGTTAAAGTAGTATTGTTGTTACTGTTACTCTCTATCATATATGCTGATACAAGTCATACTCAATGAAATTTTGGCATTTCTTAAATTTATGATAAATACGAAACCTAACGTGACACTCATTGGCTTATTGGGGGTTTTTTTTATTTTTGCTATTAATGGCAACATTGTATCCAATCTTATAAAAGAGCGGCAAGCGATTGCAGCGGCTAACGATTTAGGAACTTCACTATCTGACATTATCAGAGAGAAGGTATCAAACATTATTAATAAATCACTTAATCAAACCTTAAGCGGGATCAATCAGCAGTCGAATAGTAATAGTAGTACAGTTAATCAACAAAAACCAATGCAATCATCATCAATAAGCGGACCCAATAAATCAACAAATGTAAATTGTACTAACGACAAATGTATAATAACTACATGTGCAGACAATAATTGTACTACAACAATACAAAATTCTGATAAGAGCGCTGCTGGTTCAGTTCTTTCTAATATAACAACTATTACTATAGGAGAACCATTCTATAAACAAAACGACAAGCCCGGTAATCAAAAGGCAGTTGTAGTAAACGGAATAAATGCATCAGAAATATCATTCTCGGGTACTGGCATTACAAATGGCATAAATTTTAGAGACACTGGTAAGTCCTTGATCATGCCTAGGGCTGGTGGAGCCACCTACATACAAGGAAACGTAGTTATAACAACTAACAATAGTTCGGAAAAAGCAAGTTACAGTTTTCAGGAAATAGGGGAACCAACATCTCCTGATGGAACTATAAAAGCCAATGGCGCAGCCTTTTTTGGATCAAATGCAACGGGGAAGCTGGCTTTTCTGAATAACCAAGTGGCTATATATCATAACCAAATAGACAAGGCTGGAAATAGTGCTCTCACAGCATGGAAATGGAAATGATAGTCAATATGAAATTCTCCTGATACTAAATATTAAGCGGCTAAAGATAAGGAAGTCTTTTTTGTTTTCATACGTCTAAGTTGTTTATCAAGCGTATCTGCCTTCAAAGGCTGCAGCTACATGTCATGGGTTACCATTATATGATAATTGTAAGCAGAAAGAGAAAAAAATTGATCAAAATTGGCCTAGCGCCACAACTTTATGCATGTAATGACCTGCATGTATATGCTTTGAAAAAATGCGGAATCGCTTTAGCGTTAATCCGGTATAATTCCGTATTATAAAGACTCACATTGACGATACTCAATATTTAAGAATTTTGCACTGTAGATAGCCAGACTAACTACAACAAAGACTGGAAAATAAATGCAATTCCTATTATAGAGTACCATAATATAAGAACGAATGGCAAGCGCTGCAAACGCCGATGGCATTGGAAATTACATAACATCTCTCATAATAAGATAAAGGAATACATTGAGCAAATTTGTTTTTCTTATATCTTACTCTATATGTATCTATATATAGCAATGTATAGTAAGGAAAACGTGATCATCTCATATAATAATCGTATCACAAAATTCGCGCTCTGACTCTTGCTAAACGATATATCAAAGAATTTCTCTTTATATAACGGCGTTACGGCATATACTATAAAGATTTATCATGTGCGGAAAAGAAGAGCAAGAAAACATAATTAAGAGAATTGATTCAATTATTAGGTCTCTTTCTCAATCCAGATCTGAAATTGAAAGTTCTGAAGACATCCAAAAGATTAAAGATAAAGTAGAACAAGATGATAAACCAAGGCTAGCAGCGCTACTGGAAGATACTATAGTCTTACTAAAAGATGATCCACAAAACAGAGTCAAAATCAAAGAGAAATTGAATAGAATTTGGAATGGTTATGGACATATAAAACCACTTGCTGAAGTAACAGATGATATAAA
>JBKPMB010000193.1:0-3068 GCA_046731995.1 Thermoproteota archaeon
TTCGTAATTTCGACTTTGTTTGAGGTGTTATCTGTATGAGGTTTTCCTGCATCGAGTGTGAGACGTATTCGTCAGAGCAGCTCATTTGTTGGTTTACGACTATGAATTGAATTTAAACCTTACACCATGCTATTGGGAAAATATTATCAAATTAAACCTTGATGAGGGTGGTAATCTAATCAATAGGTCTACATTTTTAAGAGTATATGTATCTCAAAAGGATAGTCAAGCTATTATTATGATCAATACCGAGGGGATAATGAAGATCGGATTAGAGTTGGCAAATTGGAAAAAGATACCCTATGACAGTGCTATTCACGTTAGAGGAAAAAACATTAGAAAAGTCTTGTTGACTGTAGATGTTACTATTGCAGATCTTATGTTAGCAAAAAGTATACAATGTGATGCGGTAATTGGGCATCATCCAATAGGTACTGCGGCTCTTAACTTTCATAGAGTATTTGATAGGCATATTGACTATATGGTAGAACACAATATCCCAAAAGATATTGCGGAACATGCTGTAAAGAAATTGAAATCAAAGGCTGAGCTAAGATCTCATGCAAATATCTATAACGATGTAGTGAGTGCTGCAAAAATACTGAAAATGCCCCTCGTTAATATTCATCAGCCATGCGATGAATATATGAGAAAGGTGATTCTTAGCAAGATAAATTCTACAAGTATAAAATATGTTGGAGATATTGTAAGGTCAGTTGAAGAATTGCCTGAGTACAAGAATGCAGATACAAGAGTGAAAGTTAGATATGGAAGCGCAAAAAATGAAGCCGGCCACTGGTCACTTGTGGTGGCAGCAGGCACAAATGGTGGATTCCCAATTGCTAAGGCATATTTTGATTATGGTGTCTGCACTGTAATATATCTACACATAGACTACAACGATTTGACTAAACTATGTGAAGAAAGACTTAAAGGTAATCTGATTGTTTTGGGACATCTAGCCGGCGATTCAATCGGACTAAATGCTCTGGCTGATAAGTTAGAGGACAAAAAAATCGATGTTGTAAAATTGGGGATCATAGCTAATAAAAAATAGGTTGTATTGGAACTAGTTGTTTATTAGCTTAAGTAACGACTCTGTAGTTACACAGCTCTATAGTAAGCTAAGCCTAGTGAGGACTTTGAGGCAGAAACTGACTACCACAGTATAGCGTATACAATTGGTGTTTTAATTCTTTAGACACTTTTCCGTTTTTGGATAAGGAGTTGATAAAGATCCATATACACATGATTTAGGATCTGCTACGCCTAGTCACATAGTATATAACATTAGGCTAAAACATCTAAATATGGAAATTCCATGTCTTAATCTAGCTAAAGAAATGCAACTTGTCATATTCTAACTTATTTTCGGTTTTTAGAGCTTTAATGAGTTCAAATTCGTTCTCAATCGTAGCAATCATTGCTTCTCTGCCTAATGACGGGACATCATTCCACAATGATTGTTGCTCTCTTCGCTTGTTTTTTCTTAACTTAACTGGCTTGATTCTTTGCAATTCTATACTTCAGTAATGTTATCTAATATGCACTAGAATTTATATTATTTGTTTAGCCAGCAGAAATTTAGTTGTATTCTTTTAACTCTGTTTTGATGATACTGATACAGTAGAATGCGTTGTATTGTAAACAATAATGTAAGTCTCTTATTCAATGGTGTATAAATTTAATTACCTATGCTGTGTAATAGTGTAAGTAGGCGTTCTATTTGATAGCTAACATTGTTCACATTAGTTTGAATCCCCGCGGAGGAAGTGAACGCCTGGCAGTTGCAGTAATTCAGGCGTTATCAGAAATTGGCATAGATATCGATCTTACTACGTTTGAGGAGCCTAACATATCTAAACTGGAAAGTGCATATGGTGGGGCTGCCACATCAGCTATTAAAAAAATTAAGAATATAACTATCATTGATTCCATAGGAAAGACAGAAGCAAACAAAAACTACGATCTAACAATAAATACTCATGGGGATATGCTTCCTTATTTTCTCTCTTATTTTTCAAAAAATAACTCTATTACATACTGCCATTTTCCACTCGCAAAATACCTCATTGAGTCTGAGGATCCAGAATATTGTAGGTTTCTCAATGGTAGGATCTTATCCACCATCGATCATACTAATTCAAGTACAAAATATTATGACGTTGTTAGCATGGCCTACGCGAATATGCTAAGAAGCTCTACTGTAATTTCAAATTCGAAATTCAGTCGCAGAGTAATATCGAGAGCATTCGGAATAGATTCTATAGTACTGAGTCCGCCTGTGGATGTGGCTCTTTTTCGAAAGGCGGCATTCTTGTCATCTTACTCTAGAAGTAGGAAAGACGCCATTCTAGTCATATCTAGATTCCATCCAACTAAGAAGATAGAAAATGCAATTGAACTTGCGAAGCTACTGAAGCAGTACAAGGCTGGGACTGAAATGAAAATTGTTGGAAATATCCCCCCAAAGAGAGATGGGTATTACTTGTACTTGAGGCGGTTAGTAGACCGATATGATTTAGAAGACTATGTAACTATAGAAGCGAATGTAAGTTTTAGTAGATTGCTCGACTTAATGCGAGAATCCAAAGTGTACTTTCATCCTCTGCTAGGAGAGCCTTTTGGCATATCTACAGTAGAAGCGATGAGCGCTGGACTAATCCCTGTAGTACCAAACATTGGAGGACACACAGAGTTTGTACCTTTAAAATACCAATTTCGTACATTTGGAGAAGGGGTTGAAGCTGTTTCATCTGCCTTGAAAGCGTCTGATTCAGAGAGAATGCTAATTAGCGATTCGGTAAAGAGATATTCTATAGATAGTTTTATTCATCATTTTCAGCAAATCGTAACAAATCTGACCACTAGGAAGATTAAAGTTTAACTAATCTTTCGCTGGATCAGGTAAGAGAGTATTTTTAGATGTTAGCATGATAAGATAATACATAATGGATCTTAGTATTTTACAAATGAGTGTGAGCTTTTATACTATCGAACATTCTGTAGCAGCAGCATAATCTTATAAACTACTATTGCCCCATACAAAGTATTATTAGTACGTTAAG
>JBKPMB010000194.1:0-4709 GCA_046731995.1 Thermoproteota archaeon
TAATTTTGCAAGTCATTTTTGCAACCAAACACAAACACCAACGAATAACAACCGACTGCGCATTGAGATAGACCCCTTATGGTTAATTCCTTCACTTGCGCTAGGCCATAAGGGGTTTTATGATCATATTATTATTTATAATTATTTTTAATCAAGATAACAGTAAACAAGCACATCAAGTGAGCATATCAAGCGAGTGGCAATATTTCAAAAGCCATATTAACATAGTTTTGCATACTATTTTTACAGGGCATAACCTGACCTAACACTCTACTACCCCCGCTCTCAGGTAATGCTTCTGTCTGTGTATTTGTAGGCCAATCAAACAATCCTCATGGGTTGCTTGCTCGATGACCATAATGGTTTTAGTATTACAAGTATGCTTTTCCTCATGATTCTAGAACTAAAATAGAAATTAACGAATTTGAAATGAATCAACCATCTTCTGAAGTATTGGCAGATAACTTTGGTGTTTTGGTGATTGCGTATAGTAATACTGAATCACGTATAGCCTATCATTCTTTATTGTTGCAATATCGGTTGCATTAAAGTTAATGTTTTTGGGATCTGTAAAGCTATATACTATTTTTATCGCATTATTATTATTGCCTCCAAGAGTGGTATTAGTATATGATTGGATTTGGAAATTGTGAAGAAATTGTCCATAACTACCAATAATACGATCTGCCAATGCCTTGATTGGAGCGTTTGGAGGAATCCCGTTAATACTAGTTAGATTAAGTTTAGCCAGGAATTGTTGCAGATTCGTATCGCTATTAGCGTTTGTACCATTAGATAAAACGATAAAAGTAACCCCCTTACCTGTTGTTTGCTTTTCCCAACTGGATGGATATTGTATCTTTATCCCCCAAGTAGAGTTTTCATATGTTATAAAACTAGAAGAAGCAGAGTCGGTAGTAGTATCTGTTGTACTGTTTAAATGAGGAACACTATTAGAATTAGATGTTGTTTCAAGACTCGTAGAGTTTCCCTGTGCTACTACTACTTGTGTAAACGTTGTAGCAGATAATCCGGTCACCAATATCGATGTTATTAATGATATTACAATAGTCATTAATGTCAATGTCTTACTCATTTTTATCATATGGCATATTAGATTAATTAATAGATATAACTATATGAATACTGCTAGAGCTCCTTATATCAAACACGATTCCCTAAGTTAAAGAGGTTGTTGATTTTGCTGATAGGTTTTGGTATGTGTTATAACTTAAAATAAGCAAGCTGAGCTATTATGCCCTATCAACTCCATTCATTACTTTATTAAAGTACATGTTAACGTTAATATATATCTAGGAAGCACATGTACATTTAGATATCTATAGATATAATTCCTCATATGATATATAAAAACTAACAAAAGTAATCCCGCATAGTGCCCTTTAAAAGCAAGGTTTTACATAATTAAGTAATGCTTTGTAGAGCTTGTGGAAATGAGATGATTGCATTTGAATATTGTAGTCAGTGTAATGAGTCCATCCATTGGAAATGTAGCATATGCTCCAAAGAAAACGAGAAATCCGTACATATGCATTATACTGAAGGAGAACAATTGCTCGGAAAAGCTTCAGGTACAGCGAGGGCAACTGTGATAACCTTTATTTCAGGCTTATCTGGTCTTATTCTATTCGCATAAATTCTGGCAATTTAGTCCAAAATGTAATAAAAATAAAACAGATATATAATCAGCGTTTGCAGCAGAATTTATAATGGAAAGAAGTCCATCAATCTTCCTTTATTTCTAAAAATATTGAAGCTCATGATGGTAGAATATGGGCTGAGAATATAAAAATGAAAGCGGTGCTAGTTTTAGCTTTAGCTTACCAATAGTGTTTGCAAGGTCACAAACCTCAACATCGACATCCTGATCTTGCCGTAAGGTATTGGCCTCCATCTGATGATATAAAGCTACGATAAATATCTCTGTATGTCATGCATGTTTAACAACTGTGCTACGGCATATCTTCATATACTGCTTGCTAGGCTATAGACTTTCATCAGATATAATCGAGAATCAATTTTTGAATAAATTCCTAGAATTTTTAAATATTTCTGAGATTGTGTTCCCTACTATAAAGACAGTACACAACTCTTGGAAGGGATTATGTTATTATCCCTTAGACCCAAGCAGCGGGGTTAAGTCTAGAGAATAACGATCTATCAACTCCTGGATCGGTGGATTCAAATTTTTAGTAGTAATATATTTTACTGTGACACTTTTGTGGCAAGTATGGCATAGAGTTCTAAGATTATCAGGATTATGAAAAAATTCTAATATTGCACTAATTTTGTTCTCTAATGTATCAAATTGATAGCCGAGTCGCTTATATAGAGACTTAGGTATTATATGATCACACTCTAATTTGTCAGAGCGTGCAAACCTTCTTCTATATGTATAAGGAAACCTTCTTTTGCAAATTTGACAGCAATAGTTGTCACGCTTGAATATATCCGATCTTATGCGATCCCAGTAGAAGTTATGATAATACCAATGTTCAAACTCTTCGTTGCACTCCTTAGAACAGTATTTTCTATATGGTAACTTTGGATAGTCATTACAACTTGGATTCCTGCATAATATTTTTCCATGACCGTCGTATTTATCAAATTCTTGGATATATACTATAAATTTCTGGCTCCTAGCTGATTCGTTAACCATAAATAAGTTTGCAAACTAGCTTATAGTTCAATCACCTAAAAATTCTTTACTTTTGTTAATATAATTATTGCCTAATGTAGGTATGACGAATATGGTATCATTACATATGTTGAAATTTAGAAGGTTTTCGGATTGTGTAAATCTAGTCTAGCCAAACGGTATGCTTGACTAACCACGAAGCATTGATTATGGCTATCTCAAAATCATTGCATGAGGGAGTGTAATTCGAGTCATGAAGCCACGCTTGGAGAATGCATTATGCGTCTGACTAACAAGTGTATCTATGATACTAGAATAAAGATGTGCTGTAAAGATTCTGTTATGCTAATTATGAAGGGTATTCATAATTATTCATGGACATTTCTGGACTACCAGCCCATAGTAAATTATCGCATTTTTCCAAAAAGCATCGACCCGACTGGCAACCCAAACGATGTACGAAACGTCAGAACAGTGGTCGAGCGATGGCTGCAGCAGGGCTTGGTTCCAACTCCCAACTACAAAGGAGCAATTTTACTATATTGTAATGCTTCAACAGGGATTCATATCTGATGCAGTAAAAGACATAGGAGCAGGTGCACACATGGCGAATGACTTGACTATTTCGAATACATGGGGTGGTGGTACTAGTGGAGGCACCTGCAACATGACTAGCATCCGCTGGCCACAAAGCATTCAGAAATATGGTAATGGACAATAGATTATTTTTTTGACTAATATAATAGTATAAGATTAGTACGAATTTTCACTTTGAAATGATTAAATTGTTTATTTGAGAGATTACACATATAACAAGTGATGAGAACAAATGTGGCTGTTGAATCGGTAAATGATATCACGGACTACATCACTCAATCACAGACTGGTAATCGTCACCATCATAAGAACACGTGTATGTTTATATGTTTAGTAATTGGAATAGGCTTGCTTTCTTTATTACTTGTACCGACACTAATAATGACGACAACCGTACAAGCATATTCTTCTGGTGGTATTGACAACACTAATAGCGGGACTGGCATTAAAGAAATGGGGATTTGTGTAGTAGGTGCAGGAGGTCCTTGTAACGGCAATGCCAATTCGGCCAAGTAGAGAAAGGATAGCAGTGTGCAAGAGCTCGAAGGAAAAGAGTAAACAGTGATATCCATATAAAATTACTTACGATTGCATAATAGGATTCTCTAACTATATATTTCAGCATCAAATTATAGCAACAATTACCTCAATACAAATATAGCTATGTTATAGAGTAACAAACTGGTAATAAAATGAACCACACAACTGACTGGACCAACATGTTCTTCCATTTGCGTCAAGATTGATGCCGATTCATCCATTTCAACTATCTTAGCCATATGAATTTATGAATCAGAACAAAAATACTAATCTTTCGAGTCTGTTAGTATCAGAACTGCACAGACAATCTAAAAGCATCCAGCAAATCATTATGACTTGTTGTCTCCATATCCAGAAGACCTTCATCATTCCCTACAGCTGCTCTTGTTGCGGCTGATCTCTCCGCACTGGAGAATCATGTGGCTCGTTAGTCTCTATATCTAATGGTATCTTCTTTCCAGTTCTCTGACTGATATGCTTATTATCAAACGTTATTGGCTGACCATATTGTCTACATGATAAACTGCTCATTTTGCTATTCTATCACCTCCAGTTTTGTTTTCGATTCTTCCTCATAGTCTCCTTCTCTGATTACTCTATAAGGTCTGAATTCGTCACAATTGCAATTTCGAATAATGCGGGCCTTATATCCTCCTCTGCAGATAACTATAGGAACCTCCGTCAAGGGGATAAGCGATTGCGAGGTCTCATGGTCAGTAAGATGGTGTCCGCATCTGCAAAACTCTGATTCGCCAGTCTACTTAGGATCCTAGTACAAGCAAAACGATCTGTTATAGGTGTCTGATCATACAGCTTTTGAAACTCCTCAATTAGGCTGCTATAGTCATTTATAGTGTCTATGTATCTTCATCTTTCAAAATATTCAGGGTCGTTGATTAATCGAAAATACCAT
>JBKPMB010000195.1:0-10572 GCA_046731995.1 Thermoproteota archaeon
TTCAAACCTTGTAAGTCTAGACGGTCCTATCAAGACTCTGTTTTCAGAAGATATCTCTTTCAACTCAAATTCGACTTCATTATAGGTAACTACCTCATCTTCTGGACGATTTGATTTCCTAATAGGCTGGTCAATTTGTAAGCTTCTCCCCGTGTCAATATCCTTGGAAATCTGTTCGGTTTCCAACTGGTTGTTTACTTGTTTGCCGGAGCTAGGTCGTTTCACCTTGGATTCTACCTTCTTAGCAGTCTTTTCTTTAGCATGGGAGGACGTTTTTGAGATATGTTTTCCGTTTGAAGAATGCTTTACTACCAAAGAATACTGCAGAAGATAATAAATATATAATTAAACGTTGCGAATTGTAGTCATTAGAGAAATAAATATTTTCATATAAGAAGAATAACTCTATAGTAAGATACTTTTATGAGTAGTTCATATTCAGTTTCGAGATTTTCCATGACTTTGGAAATATTAAATAAAGGCTCAGCTCAATGCGAAATAATACGTCACTTATCTCCATTAACTGTTCGAGCAATTTTAAAAAGCGTTCCGTTACAAGATAGAGTGCATAAATTTGCAGACAAATTGATCTATATCGAAACAGGGCTGACCTTAGGAGCTGAGAAACAAAAAATGCAATTTAGGCGTGGGGATATAGCCTATATGACATCCAACGGTTCAATATGCATTTTTATCAAAGATTCATCATATAGACCCATGAATCCCATAGGAATAGTTAAATCGAATATAGAATTGATGGAATATACAAATACAGGCGATATAATGATTCTAAAAAAACAGACCGGCTAAATTTGGATATGTACCTTGATAGCATCATGATGGATCAAAGGATATTAAGACACTTAAATTGTTCATTAGCTTGACGCAGAAAGGACTATATCTCTGGTTGATAGTTACTGTTATCAATTACTATTGAGCTGCTACACATGTAAGAAATGAATTATGTTAGTATTTATGGCCGGTTCCACATTTAAGCTAGTGCTATCATGTTACCGAGCTTTTAACTGCAGTGAAGTCGAAATTATAGGCTCCTCAAACTTTAAAATCACATCAAGATACAGATATGTAAATTCATAATTTTTCTAATTTATACACTTTATGTCCACTATTGCCACCGACATTTTTTATAATTCCTTTTGCCTCAAGCGCTTTGAGAAATGCATTAGCAACAGAAATTTTGACACCTGCTGATCTTGCAAAGGTTTGTGCCATGATCGCCTTCATACCTTCCAATACTTTTAATCCCTGTGATTCTTCCACGAAAACGGATAGTTTCTGTTTCTGCAGCGGTTTTGAACTAGTCTTCTTTGAATCTTCTTTTTTTATCGTTTTGACATCGCCAGAGTGATTGTTAACATTAGACTTTTCTGTTGAGCCTACAGGTTTTTTCTTTACGCCTCCCATAACACATACAAGAATTAAATATATTTATAAGTTATATGCCTCTCTATAAGAGATATATACCATCAAAAGTAGGTTTCAATAGAAGATGTATGACTAATCTCATGTAACTAACGCATACAAGATTATAGGATGTATCTGTTATGCATATGATGACACTTTCCGTACTTGCTAATTTGCTTGAACCATATATAATATAGTGGTATAGAAAAGATTCATAAATCTATAACTCAATTCATTTCTAAATACTATAGCGTTTTAAAACGAAGATTGATCTGTTTAACATCATTGAATTATGTAGTATTATTAGATTATAACTGAATCGAGAAAGGATAATGTTATGATATATCTAACTACAATTAGAATTTAAGTCCATTACGTGAATGGTTTAACGCTTATTACGAGTTTAAAATTTGTTAGTATATCTTTACATCTATTTCTAATAGTTACCTCTGTGACACCTGCTAGACTTGATATATCTATTTGCAAAAGGTTGACCCCAAGCAAAACCGCGGCCAAGTAGATGTATGCTGCAGCTAGCCCATTTGGTGCCTTGCCGTCTGCAAGCATATGATCATTGGTTTTATGTGCGAGATCAATAGCTAATCTCTCAACTTTTATGTCAATCTTGGCTATGTTTGCAAGTTTAGCAATATATTGATCGATTGCAAGTGTCGCCGAAATTGTCTTGTATTCCATCACAGAAGGAGCTGATAATGGTTCCAATTGTGATATTATATGACCTGATGAAGATGATGAGAATGTAGTATGTTCCGTAAATACACCCATTTCCATAACCATCATTCTATAGTATTTAGAAGCAAGTTTTAAGCTAGACTTGTCCTGTTCGCCTATGCCAGTAGCTTTAACAATTTCCTCTAGCGATCGTACTATGGAGCATCTTTTGCATGCTAGATATATTGTTGCTGCTGCCATACAAATAACAGATTTTCCCTTTGCTTCACTCTTATTCTCAAAATTTCGGTAAAGCATAGCTGCTGTTTCTACTAATATCTTCGGAAGTGACATTGCAGAGGAAAGTTCATTAATTTTGGACAAAACATTTGAGAGTCTTCTTTCTTTAGGAGATGCAACCCTTATTCGTGAATGCCATTTACGCATACTATTCATCTGCTCTATCATTTCGTAATCTATTGATTTACCACTATAATCTTTTGAACCAACAGCAATTTCAGTTCTCAAACCATAATCATGCATCGAGAGGCTTGTAAAGCCGCTGGCGCGCGTATTTTTTGTCTTTTCTTCAAAGTCTGTTGAATGTGATTCCGGACCGTAATCATCGACCTGATCCATTACCACACATCCGCACTTTTCGCAAATGTATTCACCTTTGCTATAGTCATGGATAACATGTGAGTTACATTCAGGACACTGTGTGTAATATTCTGTAGATTTCATTTAAGGGTCTCTCTTATGACTTTCATGTCCAAAGCGCTTACCTCGTCCATGATACGCGTATCTGAAACTTTGTCGGCTACGGTGCATTCCGCCTCTGAAGACCTTAATTCCAATTATTTTATTTATTTTGTCAATCATTGGTACCACTGATGCATAAGGAGCAGTAACTGGTCCAATTACTTCAATTACTTTGCCTATACGTTTTCCATTGGTGTCAATGATAAGTTCGCCGCTTTTTGGTTCCCTCTGTATTGCAGTAAGTCTTACAATGAGTCTCCCGCTCTTCGCTAAATGCATGACCTCTCCTATTTCTTCCAACTCTGTAATCATAGGTATATCTACTTGTTATCATTCTGTTCTGTCAAGAATAATTTAGTTTGTTGATAACAATATTACGATATTAATTGGAATAACAATTTTCACTGCTTAATTAAAATAAATGATCATTCAGTTGGTTTTACCTCTGGCCAGATTTTTGTTTATTCCTTTTTTGTAACATTTTTTCTGCAACATGCCCAATAATCACAGATTTTCTTGTACCCTCTGATTTTGGAAGCATTACATATCCTGATTTAACAAACGATCTTCTCGGATATCTAGCTTTATCATTAGTATTTTCTGTTGTTGTATCATAGCCTGCTAATTTAGCAGCGTCGATTAACTCAGATAATGTTGGATCAAATATAGCACCATCACGCTTCACTCTACGTCCTCTGCGCTTTGATAAATGTTTATTAAAATAATCTAGCCATAAAATCACATGGTCGTAATCTTTCAATTAGAGTTATTTGTTTCCTCTTAAATATTAAGATTAAAAGTCCATATAATTACTAAGCTTTGTAAAATACGGCCTATATCAAGAAAATATATAAAGTGTTATAGAATAGCAATTCTTCTCTTGCTGTAAAAAGTTAAGAGAATATAACAGATTCTGCTCACTTTTTTGATTGCTGCAATAAGTTTATCTTTTAATACATAATAGCCAATTTTTCAGGAGTAATTTGCATAGATAAAGTTGCAGTAATATCTTCAATAATCTTAATTCCAATAGCAGACGCTAAATGTAACCAATATTTGTCTTATTATTTGGTCTTAGAGCTTAAGTATCACAGACCTTTTGTAAACAAACTTGCTACAAGACTCAGTTGCAAAAGATCCAATAAATGTTACTCGTGAAACCTGACCGAGCCTTCCTATCACGCATTCTCAATGTGACAATTCACAAGTCATTAATTTCAGCAGTTGTCATATAGTCTAATATAGTAATTGATTAGAGAATCTAGACATGTGGAATAATCATACAAAAATCAGTTTGTACTGGTTAAGTAACGTTTAAGATATCGTTAGTTCTCTTACAAATATGGCACGAATTCATGCTCATACTCGTGGCAAGTCTCATTCGCTTCGCCCGGCTTCTAAAAGCACACCATCTTGGCTGGTCGGCAACCAAGGCGAAATATCTTCACTAATTGTCCAATTGTCAAAGGAGGGCTTGACTCCAAGTGATATTGGAATTCAATTACGCGATAAATATGCAATACCGCTTTCGAAGCCAATTCTTGGTAAGAGTGTCACCGATGTATTAAACGAGAACAACATTAAACACGATATGCCCGAAGATCTAAACCAATTAGTTCAGAAGGCACTAGGGCTTCAGAAACATCTTAGACTCCACAACAGCGATCATAGAAATATTCGTTCGCTTGAGTTAATTGAAGCAAAGATACACAGACTTTCAAAATATTATAAACGTATTGGAAAGCTTCATAAAACTTGGAAATATGGTGCAGTTATCGCCCAACTAGAGTAAGATCCCATCATGGGTGTTAACGAACTTCATCAAGGCATAAAAGCTTTTAGTGAAAAAATTTCTGCTGTGATTGAAGATGACGAAGAAATATCTATCATAAGTCATTTGGACACTGATGGCATAACCTCTGGTAGTATTATTTCTACGTTTTTAGCAAGGCTAGGAGCAAAATGGACTATTAGGGCTGTTTCCGATTTAAATTCGAACGTTATCGCACAGATGAAGTCTGATGGCCACGACTTCTACATAATATCCGATCTTGGAGCGGCCATGGCAAAGGAGTTGTTTGATTCTCTCAACAACAAATGGATCATAATTGACCATCATCAAATTCCGCAAGAAGAAATGACAGGAGATTATAATGAGCAAATTCTAAACGCATGGAAGTATGATATAGACGGTGATACCGAGATTAGTTCCGGAGGAATTGCGTATATGATTGCCAACGCAATTGACAGTAGAAATAAAGACCTCTCTGCTACTGCAATTATTTCTGCTATAGGGGATAAGCAGGACCAAGGAGATAAGAAATCGCTCATCGGCATAAATTCAGAAATTTTGAAAACTGCCCAGACATCTGGATTAATTAGTGTAGATCTTGATCTTATGTTTACAGGACGTGAGACCAGACCACTTCATCAAGCACTTGCCTACACTTTATTTCCCTATATCAATGGCCTTACTTGGAATACAGAGAACTGCTATTCCATAATCAAAAATTGTGGAATAAAGATGAAGGTCAACGGAAGATGGCGAGTGACTTCTGAAATTTCGCAGCAAGAGAAAAGTACCATCCTAGATGCGATCGCTAAATTTATAGTTGCTTCACAAAACACAGAAACGGATATCATAGACGACCTTACAGGATATGCATACACCCTCATTAATGAAGATCAAAGAAGCAGGCTTCGCGACATTAGAGAGTTTTCAACCCTACTGAATGCTTGTGGACGCATCAGAAAAGCTGGTGTGGGCATTGGAATTTGCATGGGCGATAGGAATGCAATGTTAACTGAGGGGGAATGGATAGTTACTAATTATCGAATAACCTTGAGAAATTACATTTCTACCATCTTTGCCGAAAAATGGCGATTAGTTGATGATGGAAAAGCACTTTTTATCAACGGAGAGGGACTCTTGGATGAAGATATGATAGGTGCAGTTTCTTCATTGCTGAGTGGATCCCCGACATTCAGTGGTAGGTTGATTTTTGTAAGGACTCTGGCTAGGGATAATACTTACAAATTTTCCTCAAGAAAATGCTTGGGATGCAAATCAGAATTAAACCTGGGCTTACTAATGCGACATTGTTCAGAGTTAGTAGGAGGAGTTGGCGGTGGCCACGTCGCAGCGGCTGGTTGTAGAATTCCCTATACAAGATTAGAATCCTTTATGCAAGGTATTCGGAATGTCGCAGCGGCTGGCAGATTCTTGAATGCAGAATAATGTAACATCAGTCATAGAGATAAAATTTTCAAAAAAGGCTGAGTTGAATGCAATCATGAAAGCATTAATACCAGATAATATTAACTTTCCAAAAGGACTATCAATGCAAATACATTCTAAAGACAATAATATCTTATTACTAGAATTTTTCTGTAACGTTGGAATTGAAACGCTACTCAATACTATCGATGAAGTATTAGATCATATTTCAATTGCAAAGAAAGTGATCACCAATGCTTGATATAAGACTTTTGAAAGAAGAACCCCAAATTATAAAAGATATGCTAGAAAAGCGGAAATTAAATTTTCCAATTAATGAATTAATTGCTTTTGATAAGAGGCGGCGAGAGTTAATCGCTAAAATGCAGCAAATCAAGCATAAGAAAAATACTATCTCAGATTGCATAGCCATAAAAAAAAAGAATAACAGCGATAGTACTGCAGAGTACCAAGAAATGAAAATAATTGGCAAAGAAATTCTCAGTCTTGAGGAAGAACAAGCAACAGTAGAATCAAGGTTCAAAGATTTGATGATGATGCTTCCTAATATGGTTGACGAATCTGTCCCAATCGGTAATGATGAAACCGATAATTTAGTTATCAAACAAAGAGAGATAAACAAAAAGCTAAATTTCAAACCTGAAGATCACATTGATATTTCGACTAGGCTTGGTTTAATTGATCTTGAGAGGGCTGCGAAGATATCTGGTGCAAGGTTTTATTTTCTGAAAAATCAGCTGGTGATGATGAATCAGGCACTGATACATTTTGCATTGAAATTTCTATCAGAAAAAGGGTATACGCTTGCTCAACCTCCTTATATGATTAGAAGAGGCGCCATGGAAGGAGCTGTAATACTTGGAGACTTTGAAGATGTAATTTATAAGATAGAAGGAGATGATCTATATTTGATAGGAACTTCTGAACATGCAATTGCTTCTATGCATATGGATGAAATTTTGGATGGTAAGAAATTACCAATAAGGTATGCTGGCGTAAGTCCATGTTTTAGAAAGGAAGCTGGTGCACATGGCAAAGACATGAAAGGTATTTTTAGAGTGCATCAATTTGAAAAAGTCGAACAATTTGTATACTCGCGTCCAGAACACTCAAGTGAGGAACATGATAACATGCTGACAATAACAGAGGAATTTTATGAAAAGCTTGGAATCCCATATCGGGTTGTGCTACTGTGTTCAGCAGAATTAGGCAAGGTTTCACAAAAAACATATGACATTGAGGCATGGATGCCAGGTCAGAATGCATATAGGGAGATCGGATCATGTTCAAACTGTACTGATTATCAATCCCGCAGGCTAAGGATCAGATTTAGAGATAAGACAAGTGAACAGACGCGGTTTGTGCATACATTAAACAGTACACTTGTGGCTACTGAGAGAACGATGGTTACAATCATTGAGAACTACCAAACTGCAAAGGGTACTGTCGAAATTCCAAGTGTCCTTCAAAAGTATATGATGGATATAAAAGAAATTTCATTAGAAAACTGATTTGATTAAGCATTAAATACGAATTACAATGCTAATTTGGTAACAGTCAAAAGAGTTTATAATTAACGGGCATATATAATTTTACATGATCTCCAATAAGCGGAGAAATATTCTTCTATACAGAGCTAATAAATAATACAAAAAACCAATAATGCGTCGTCATCCAGAAGTTTTTAACTCTAGTCATAGATACGAGTATTTGCACATAAAGATTAAATAATTGGATTAGACAATATTTACATATGAATAAGCCAAGTCTAATGGCTACGACAGCGTTAGTTATTCTACTAGCTTCAGCATTTGCACTACCTGTGATTCAGATGGCAAAAGCACAATATACAGGCGGTGGTGGAGCATCACCAGGTGGCATTGAGGAGCAATTGAAATTGGCAAAAGCAAAAATCACCAACGCAAAGTCAGCAGGAGCATACGGTTCTGGTACGCCAATGCTGGGAACTAATATTAATGAAACTACAATTTTTATCGCCGTCCTAGTAGCAATATTTGGAGGAGTTGCAGCAGCATTCTTTATAAAGAGCAGAAGTGGTGCCAAGGCACAAGCAACCACTTAACCCTTTCTTTTTTATTTTTTTTATCTATTCAATTAAGTTTACAACCGAATTACGGAAGAATTTTTAGTTTGATTTTACTAGATGCGTAGTATGAGCAACATTATTCTCATATACCAAAGTATTACTCGCTATTTCTAATTAGACACTGTTATGACCTTTGTATGATACCTAACCAAAATGTATATATCATAGAATTCTATTTGCTCTATATGTAATGAGCGCTATCGTAAGCCTTATGGCAGTGGCTGTTACTTCATTCAAAGATCTAGTTACGCAGATTGGACCAGCTTATGACCCACTATTCTACGACGTAATGGTCTACATATTCGGCACTATGCTCTTCGCGGTGTTCTTGTTAAGCGTCATTGCGTTCTGGCTGAGAAGAAAGGGTCTCGGTGGCGGTTCTGCAAAGGAGAAATGGACACAGGAATTAGAAAAATACTTTGAACGTGAGCAGATTGGTTTGATTCCAGACGAAAAGCACCACTGGTAAACACATTTGACCTAGCAAAAAACCTAGTGCCTTCCAAACTTCTTTTCTTTATCTTTTTCTCACGATTATGCTGTAATTAAGGCATAACTATGAAAATCGACTGAATAGGATGTGAGTTAATTATCTACACTATAGCAACATATATGACATTGTTTTCGACCCTCTATACCAGAATTAAAATGTCTTTCACGTCACTTGCTAGTATACAAGAAGCGAACTCTTTCATCTTAAAAAGATGTAAAATCATACACTCGATATGATATCTAATTGACAGTTTTTTAATTATTTATAACGATGCCCTATCAAATCGCTCGCTTACATACCGATTAAATGCCGTAACAACTATTGATCTCCACATTGAAAAAGATACGATACGCTGCTCCAAAGTCCTTAGTACTATCAACTACAATGAAACTTCATAGTACATCAAACATATCAAGTTGAAATGCAAAAAAATATTAAAAAAAGATTTAGGGCTTTTCTATATTACTTGCCATGGTCTGGTAGCGAACGTTATACCGAGACCTGCGCCAATCACGATGCACTGATAAACTATATTTCCGTATGGGACAGGTTTGTATATAGGTGGACCAGTTACTTGGACAGTTTGACCGGGACCGAGACCTGGGCCTATATGCTCTATATTAAGCTGAGTGTGGACGTGATAAATTCCAGGTTCCAGCGCTTTTGCTGTAATAGAATATGGTATTGTCCCTTGGGGTGGGATATCAAATATATTCCCCGGCGGATCCCTTGCTATAAACTCCCACCTAACACCAGCATTAGTCGAATCACTAAATAGTGATAACCATGCCCTTAGAGGTCTGTTGACTAAGCTTTGAAGCGTACCTTTGACCGTTATGCTGTCACCAGTATGAACCGATTGAGCAGAAAACGATTCATCTGCTATTTTTACGAACCTGCTTTGAAGTTGTGCTTGTACACCGTGTCCCTCTGCAATTGGTAGAAAAGCAAATGCCGTAGAAAGCACCGTGACTGCCGCAAGAGCCGTCACAAAGAACGTCTTGCTATTCATATATTGTATCTAGCCCATACCACAAGGAAGATTGATATATATTTTGCTGTAATGTTCTTACTTATTGAATTGTGATAAGCATATTTGATTATCATTACTGCAAGTCGATGTAACTGTGTAATATTTACAAATAATCACTTATTAAATATAATATAAACAATTCATTTATGCATAAAATGTGAATTTGTGATCAATAGTGGCGTTACTTAAGTTGTCAGCTTTATATACCTCTTGCCAACTATGTTTTGGTGACGAATAACCATGGCACAAATGCCAGCACTTATACCAAAGGAAGTAGAAATTCAGAGACTAAAGAAGATCTACATCATGGTCATAATGCTAGGTTCAATTGCTGCATCAGTAGAAGTAGACAACTTTGTAGATGGCTCGTTGCATCAAACAGCTATTAGAGATAGTGCATTTACTCCAGCACATTGGTGGTTGTACAGTCACTTCGTAGCTCTTCCATTAGGATGGGGATTTGTAGCTATGTATGACAGAAGAGTACCTATTCTCAGAGGTCCAAACAATTCTATGAATACTGGTCTCAAGCTAACCATTTTAGGTTACTTGGCAACCATGTTCACAATTGGAGTCAATGAGATGTGGCACTTTTGGTTCGTAGAAGAGATATTTGCAGTTCCCAACCATTGGATGTTCAATATGGGAGTAGTAGTGGCTTTCATGGGTGCTCTTGCATACGTAGTAAGAGTATATGCACGTCTAGTAGAATTAGGTGCAGAAACACCTGCAAAGAATCCATACGTAGCTGAAATGTACAAGCTAGCCTTAGAAGGTAAACTGTATAGCAGGTCTATTCCATAATTCCATAAATAACCTAGCATAGACAACAACAACACTTT
>JBKPMB010000196.1:0-6896 GCA_046731995.1 Thermoproteota archaeon
AGCTGATCTTACTCCATATTTTCGAGCTTCATAAGAGCATGATGCAACAGCCCCTCTAGTTATCTTATCTTTGGCCTCATCAGTCATAATAACAGCATGAGGTTTTCCTTTCAGTGTTGGGTCTCTAAGCTCTTCACAGGATGGGAAGAATGAATTAAGGTCCACATGCATTATAACTTTGCCAATCCATTGACTATGGCCATATTCTTTCTTAGGCAAATCTAATAGTCTTAAAACACAATTTGCTCTTAAAGGAGTACTAACAACTATTAACTCCATGAAAAACACTGTCTTATGAGTAATATTATAAGGCCAATCATATTATAACATCATACTAGTGATCGTCATTATCGATCGATCTATCAACAAATCGATATGATATAGTATAACATAATATAATTAATATCTTATATCATCTGAAAGAAATAAAATATAATTTATTTATCTATTCATCATCATATGCAGGCAATCAGTTGTTACATTATTGAGAATTAAATCCTGTATTTGGCCTTGAACCCATTCTATCGTCGTAATAATCCTATAATACGATTATTCTTTCCTTCAGATTTTATCTTAGTAATTTCATATGAATCATCTGGCAGCTTTGTGACGTAAATATTGTCATTCCTGCATAGATAGTATTTTACAGGAGGATCATGGCTAATAGAACCATTTAGCCACACCATGAGCGTACCACATAGAGGACAATTCATTGTCATAAAATAAAAAATTACATAAGGCCATTATATGTTTTATTGGTATTGGTAGACGGTAGAATATCTGGGAGAACACTTACCAAAAGAACTCTATCAATTGGCTTCCTATTTTTGCTAAGTATTTCAATAATACATCCGTATTTACAATCACCATACAGCTGAACCAGGGTCGACAACTAAAATGAATGAATGAATGATATACAATTTTTTCTGTTTTAGATTAATATACATTGAGACAGTAGGAAAGGGCTGGCTGACTAAGGTTAGTTAAGCGTTTATGAGTCATTATCCAAATAAGCAATATTTTCTTTCAAAACAATAATACTCCTATCTCGTAAAAATATGTCGCCAGCACTACCTGTAGTTCTCTGTTGTTTTTCAAAAGCATATCTCACATTAGCTTCTGGATTCCTTATTCCATGACTTTTGATATAGACGTTCAGAGCTGAATTCGAACACTCAAACACACCTTGCTTGACTATCGGCTTGACAAATCACGTACAAAATAGGCACGTAAAAGTCACATGCTTTTTGTGTTCTCGGAAATAGCATGGCGATAGGACTGCTGCAACCGCTAGTCGTATTTTCTATAGACCGTCCGAATCCTTCAGTATAATTTCCATATTGTACAGCATACATATGCGTCTTGTAATATTGGAAAACTGAGCTAAATTGTGGCGCCATTGGTTTATCCGTATCGAAATGCGAGTTTGTTACGTTTATGTGCACGATTACTGCATTAGTGTTCTTTGGCTGTTCTAGCACTAGAAATAACACCATAATAGAGGTTAATAAGATGATCCAGCCAAGGAATGAGAAAAGCAATGCAATATACCTATCCTTTGCATCCTAAAAATTTGTCTTTCTATCGATAGATAGTGTTAATTGATTACCACAACAATCCACAGGATTTCATCGCTTCTTTACTTTCTCTCATTCTAGGATAATACGATGGTATAGAAAAGCTTCTTGAAGAAATGACAAAAAGTACCAACTAATGGTAAGAGTAAATGAAACTCTAATTGTCATATGGGATGGAACCAGATTAATAGATTAGACATACCTATGTCTCTATGAGCCGTAACGAAGATCTAGAGGAAAAGAAATATCAGGATCTGGCGGTTATGCTTTTGCCAAACTAACAGAGCAAGAAGATATTGAAGCCAACCTTGGAATTTCTCAAATATTTAAGTAATATAGGAAGGTTAATGAAGATAGATTCACTAAATATTATTGCAATAAACGACGCTGTATTACAGATGTAGAACATGTGGCAAGATAATGGCCTTTTATCGTAAATTCAAATAATAAAAAATATATCACTTATGGGGTATAATGTTCTATTGATGTTCTTTAATTCTAGGAACATGACTTTCTGACCATTTTCTTCCTCTAGCTGCAATTCAAAATTCTCTCTAAACTAGGATAATTCCATTCTTTTCTTATCTCATAAATAAGCGACTTGCTCATTTCCCATTCTGTTTGTACATCGCCATATCTATCAAAATACAAGTTATCATCAAGAAAGCCATATTCTATTAATACGCCTGCTAACTCAAATTTTGATGTAAACCTTTCAAATAATTGAGCTCCCTTACTTCCTTGTGGATACTTATCTCTGAATTCTTCATAGTTTGCTGTTTGTTTATATAGCTCCCAAAACCATTCTGCTGCTTCAAAATCATAACTTGTATTGTATAGCTCAGCTACTTTTAACAGCATGTTAATATCATCTCTACTTACTGTTGATACTAGTCTCTTCTTGTTTTTCTTGCTCTATTATTTTTAGAAGATAAAGGTAATCTTTTCCTAGCTTTTGCCATAATTTGGAATCATCGCATATAGATAAATAAACTTCTTGCTATAATGATAATAGCAAAATATTCATGTATATATGTAGTGCTGTCAAAATGAAGAAAGAACAAGAAATGGACTAAAAATAAGATCTATGTAACAAAAATTAATTAATATAATATACTACTATCTATCTAAGTTATAGCCATTTCCCAGAAAAGGTATTCATATTTGCATGCATTAGCAAATGGTTTTTCATCATGACTTTAGATTCTTCATTTTCAGTTTGACCTATCATGTTTAATATCTGCTTTATTTCATCACTTCTTTACACGATTCTTCTAAAGAGTAGAACTTCACCCAATTCCTATAAACCTCATGGTGAATGGACCTCCTGGACAATTGTTGTGCTATTTCTAGATATGTCCATGGACAGGGTGCCATTACTGACACTATTTCACTAAAAGTACCTGAGGCGATTAGAGATATTATTAGAATTAGGATGGGAACCTGCTGCTGGTGATGATAATGATGGATCTATTGACCTAAGCATTTGTCTTTGCATCTCCATCTCAATATCGACTATGCTTATATACAGACTATCCAACCATTGCTTCATTTTATTATTGATTGCTTTTTGCTTTGCAGATTGCAGAAATTTAGAGAACTCTTCAAGGAAATAATGATCTTGTTTTAGATAAAATAAGAACTTATTTATAGGAAGGGTATTATTAGAAAGTTGTATTATGAATCTATGATTTAGAATTCTTCGCCATGTTTCAATTGAGCATAGTCTCAGTTCCTCTGCAAAAGCCACCATCATATCATTTTTCATTTTTACTATTATAGTATCATACTATATGATAGGCGTGGGTTTACGATTAAGAATAATATCAATGTTCATTACATAATTGTATATAATTTTAGAAAGTATTAACAAATAGTGTAAAGGCTTTAATTAAAAGAAATCTAATAATAATGATAATGATTCCCAATATATTCATGATCACTTTTCTTTCGTCTTACTCTAATTTGACCGATGAAAGAAGGACGGTTTGTTGATAGGTGGCAATTTAGATTCCTGAAAAACTTTTAATATAATATTTCGTTCCTCTCTAGCCCGTACGTCTAGGTGTATGTCCATTTCTTACATGGCGTTTTACTTCTTCAAATGTTTCGAAGCGGCGGCTGCAATAGCTGCATGGGAATCGTAGCCGGTTTCCTTCTTTTTCTGATGGTGATTGTGATTGTGATTTTATAACATTTTTCTCTGTTAAATGTATTTCTTCTTCTGCTGTTGTTTCCTTCTTTTCGTTTGATTCTGATTCAGAAATAGAATCACTTGTTATACTTCCTTTTGTTGCTGACACTAATTGCTGTATAGCGAAGACAGGCATTTAATGTTACTGATATCGGTAATAACGAACGTAGCCGTTTCTACATAAGGATAGATTGCAAGGGTTATGGATAAATGTAAATTATTATCCATGCTCGATAGGCAATTTTAAATAAAAAATTCCTCTAGAAGAAGGTCATAGCGACTAACAAATGCAAAAGCAGCAAGAATGATGTTGGAATGATCAAGAGTGTGAAAATCAAGATATTGAGATTCCGATTGTTTTGAGATTATCAAAGAATTTTAACGCTGCTGCTATGGTTATTTCCGAGAAATTGCGATTCAAATCATTGGATGATTATGTTAGCGACATAATTAGAGAAAATGTACGGATGGAGTTACAAGGTATCGGGCACTTCGAACGTGAACAGATCGAAGAAATAGAGAAACAAATGGGAATGATAGAGGAGAACAGATAGGTATACGAGTTCTAACGAAATAATATTCTTATTTTTTGGCCTCCTCTATAGCTCTGTTCTCTTAACTTTTCCTTTAAGTTGAAATCTCTTGGTGTTGTTGTTAACTAATTGACTAATTAACTAATTAATAGCAATAGCAATATCTTAAAATCAACTTCGTTGATGTTATCGTTATATCGCTATCCGGTTCAATAATCATTATTATGAATTGATTATTCCATTTACCCTGTTTATCACTTCTTTATTCTCTATCGGTCTTCGAATAAACTGATTTTCATCGAATATATCAGAATAGGCTTCATAGTACATTTCTCCTGTCGTTAGAAAACATACCTTGACTTGACTATCTATCTTTCTTATTCTCTATTTAGCTCAAATCCATGCATTTTAGGCATTTTAATATCTAGTATTAACAGATCGTATACTCGTTTTTTGAAGTTGTCTAATGCCATAATGGGATCATCAAATGCATCAACTTCAAAACTGTGTTCTTCTTCTAAAGCCGTCTTTATTGTTAAGTTAATGTCCGGTTCGTAATCCACCACAAAAATTCTCTTCATTGTTTATGATGCGCTCTTCCTGTCCTCCCAAGCTAAACATGTATTACTCTATAATATTCTGACTTTTTGATCTTGCTTCATACCTCTTTGTTCTCTTAACTTAGCATTTAACTTGAATCCACAACAAGTACGGTGTGCTCCTTCTCATTTTAGAATAGATCACAACTTCTGCATAGTTTGTGTCCGGTAGCATAACGACTTAATTCTTTGTGACGTATACATACTCACTTACAAGATATTAATTGGCACCCCTCATTTTACTTATATATAAAATATGGACCGGATATTAGATAACCAAGTTAAGCCAGATTTTTAAAATATTTGATACAAATACATATTCCTGAGGTCTGCATAGTAGACTACTAGTTAGCTAGTATCTCACTCTATGATGGCAGACCTGAAGCAGCGGCATATGCCCCTTTATCCTGCTGCTTCTCTAAACACATCTATTAGTCATTATACACCAGCCAATCCGTTGTTACGCTATTAAGAATCAAATCCTGTATTGTGCCTTGAACCCACTCTAAAGCTTGTATTCTAATCATTTTTTTCTTTTTGTCTAATTAGTTATCTTGGGAGGAACTACGCGTTATTTACAATCATCCTTCGGTCCTTGTCATGTAAAATTAGTCTACCAATTGAACGAGCGATATTGTTATTTCATTTTCTTAAATTTGGATTTTATCAGAATGCTAAAATAGATGTGAATTCCATATTTGTTAAGGTCTTGAAAGTTAACGCTTTATCACCTATCTTAAGGTGCAACGCACCTCTGGTCTAATGGGCACATGTTTATCCCCTACCATGATAGATTAACAGTTTTCGTTTTTGAACAAAATAAATAGGTGTACAGTTTTTTGTTGTGAATGTAATTGATCCACAAAACACCATAAAACTTCCATAATATACTGTGAATAAATAACCGATTCACATATATCATATATGAGTGCTGAAGAAAGGGATAAAATGCTCGAAGACCTTGTCAAAGATTCTATAAGAGAATTAAATGATGCCATCATTCACGAAAAGGTTAGGCTAGAGAATCATATCTACAATGAAAAAACTAAATTTATACAACAGTTATTTCATCGGTTCAATCAAGAGATTAGACAATTAAAGAGATGTCTTAAAAATGGAAATTATTCTGATGCAAGTATACACTATGTAACAGCAAATTGGTTAAATAAGGAATTAAAAGACAGAGGTTTTTAACTAACTAGTCAAACTTATTTTTAAATTAGCAGTCAACTATCGATAAAAACATATGATACGTCTTAACCACGGCTAAATATCGCATTACACATTTCTGGTACTCGCTTAAAAATAATATTGTTGATTTCTGATATTTCTGCTAGAGTCAGATATCTTGCTTGTATGTAAACGAAGCTTGTCAAAAATGCATCTTGTATATTTCCCAAAGTTATCCCCAATGCAAAATCCTTCTCGTTTTGAATTTGCAACTGTGCTTTCTTTGAAGGCTCAAAAACACGCGTACAATGTTAGGAATTGCAATTACTAGAGTCTATGTATTGTTCTAGAAGTCCTGTCATTGTTGCGTCTATTGCCATAAATGTGTTAATCTCATACATTATTTATAACTGTACAGGGAAAAGAAAAGAAATGAGTTTTACAGTTAAAAGATAGACATACCACAGATATAAGAGATCGCAAGAATCAATCAATAATATTATGCTCCATTTTATATTGCAATTGCACATTGTATAGCTTCTTTGTCTGGCTTGTAAGTCTGTGCACATAATGACATAAGTAAAAAATTTGCTAATTTATTATGACGCATCAATGTGGAATTCATGAATTATTTTACGATAATAATCGTATTACGTCGAATACGGACTGGGTAAAGAAAAAAAGAAGTGTATCATTCTGAAAAAATAAAATCAAGATGATGAAGCGAGAAATAGAATCACTTAATCCTTTACAACCAACGTTATGGGCTATTTTACCCTACATGACTTCCTACATTCAAAGAGGATTGTTTCTTTAATTACTT
>JBKPMB010000197.1:0-2694 GCA_046731995.1 Thermoproteota archaeon
GGTTTTGTTGGCGCCGATTTACAAGCACTGTCTAAGGAAGCCGCAATGCGGGCATTAAGAAAGGTATTGCCAGAAATTGATCTATCATCTGAAAATATACCAAGCGAGATTTTGAGAAAGATCATAGTCACAATGCAAGATTTTGTAGATGTTACAAAAGAAATGGAACCATCTGCAATGAGGGAGGTATTTGTCGAAGTACCAGATGTAAAGTGGGAAGATATTGGTGGATTAGCAGATATCAAACAGGAATTACAAGAAGCAGTGGAGTGGCCACTCAAATACGAACGAGCATTTGCATATACGGATGCGACACCTCCAAAGGGTATTTTGCTTTATGGTCCTCCTGGCACCGGTAAGACACTCATGGCAAAAGCTGCTGCGAATGAAAGTGAAGCTAATTTCATAAGTATAAAAGGCCCAGAATTGCTATCAAAATGGGTAGGAGAATCAGAGAAAGGAGTTAGAGAAATATTTAGAAAAGCTAGACAGGCAGCACCTTGTATTATTTTCTTTGATGAAATAGATGCCATTGCGCCAGTAAGAGGAGGAGGTCTAGGTGGTGGAGACTCTCATGTAACTGAGAGACTCATAAGCCAATTATTAACTGAATTAGACGGACTTGAAATATTAACTAATGTAATAGTCATCGCTGCTACTAATAGGCCTGATATTATAGACCCAGCATTGTTAAGGCCAGGAAGATTTGACAGATTGCTGTATGTTTCTCCTCCCGACCGGGATTCGAGAATACAGATAATGAAAATCCATACGCGAAAAAAACCACTCGCTGAGGATGTTACTATTGAACAATTAGTAGATCATACTGATGGTTACACAGGTGCTGATATTGCATCACTTTCATCTGCTGCTGTTATGCTCGCTCTGCGAGAGTATGTATCAAAATATCCAGATCCAAAGGAATCAGACAAACATCTACAAGAATTAATAATTCACATGCATCATTTCGAAGAAGCGATGAAAAAGATTAGACCCCTATCTACTCAAGAGTTAAAGATGTACAAAACAATATCAGAACAATTCGGAAGACCTGAGATCGGGACAAATAGGAGACGAAGTTCAAGCGATATTAGCGACACAGACATCCCTCCTTCTTCTGCCATAACCTAATTCTTTCATGATAACTTTTGCTGTTTTGATAAAGAATAGCAAATTATAAAATTAAAGCAAAAAATACTATTTTTATGTGTAAGGTAATATAATTTACTTATCCATCACATAATGGGGATTTCGATTAAGTATTGTGCTGACCATGATGTTAAAAAATTATAAGTTGGTATTGTTAGATAATTATATAGATACTAATGAAAAAAGATTTCATAGTTGCTAGAATCGAGGCATCCCAAGATGGTAGTCCTTATGTTTACGCTACATTTAGCGATCCTAATGATTACAGGTCGGGAGAAAAGCAGCAGCAAAATCCTTTTGGCTCAAATGTAATGGCATTTACCTCTCCAGAAGATTTAATGAAAAATTTACCTAAGGCAATGGGAAACATTTCTAAAATGATTGGTGGTGGCGGCCCATTAAGTGATTCACCTACATTCAAAATAAGTATGAAAGAATATGAAGACATAGGTATAAAGGTTGGCGATAAAGTTACAATAGAGCTTAAAAAATCAGATAGTGGCGGAATGTATACTTAATTGCTGTGAAATGAGTAGCATTCATATGTATATCTATTTTCCACAATTATGGCAGTGGTAATGGCTACTACCTAGTTTGATGTTGCAGCTCTGGCAATGACACTCTTATTTCAGAGCAACTGCTACATATATACATATCAAAAATTGTCTTGTAAATAGTGCTTTTAGTATCTTATTTTGTTGATTTTGACAAGTGGAGATTAGCTAATATTTTCTGCTTTTAATTTATTGATTAGACTTTACATATCTACATTACGCACCCTCTCAATTTCTTTATCGAACCATGCCTCGACTTCCTCCAGAGATGTCCGTATCTTCTCTTTCATAACAGTAAGTTCATCAGCTCTTACAGAAGCGATTTTTTGCAATTTTGGAATGTATTGTGAAGCAACACTTACCGACATGCGTTCCATAAAGTTATCAAACATATTAATGTCTGACCTCATTTCCATACAACACAAAAATAAGATCCGTTATGAATAAATTATTATAACGATCCCTACCATCATCAAGATTGAAGATATTTACCACATACTACATGAAATAACATTTGATTTAAACTCCATACAACTATCATCTTTAAGATGTCATGATAACATCATTCGAGGTGATTTAATAATAGTAATAGATTGTAGCATATGCAAGCACTTATTTCAAAATAGTATAATCATCATCTGTAAGTGCTAAATAATATATAAATATATATAACTTTACTGGTTATGAATTCATGTAGTATTTGCGATTGTCGCTAGCTTTGTCATTTGGAATATTTTTTGCAACTAAGGTGAAATTGGACTATAAATCTCCACGCTAGCATCGTTTTGATTAATAATGTAGACTTTACCATTAGGATCCACGGCGATGCCAAAAGGGGAGTTTACAGACCAATTTGTAATAAACTTTCCATTGTTGTCAAATTTCTGTATTCTGTTGTTATCATTGTCTGAAACATATATGTTTCCCGATGAATCCACTGCTATCCCAATAGGACCGGATAATTGGCCATCAGCTGATCCGGTCGTCCCCC
>JBKPMB010000198.1:0-4487 GCA_046731995.1 Thermoproteota archaeon
GAATACTACCATTCACATGTCGTTTCAATTTCAACAACGATCGTTTCTCATGTCAATACTTGTTTTAGTCGGTGTTGTAAGTGGTGGCTTGCTTGTTTATGATATACTAGATATGGGTAGAAAAAGTATGATGGAAAAGCGGAATTCAGAGAAAAAATAAGATGGAAGACGGCGAACCTGAAACAGAATCATATTAGTCATTAAAGCAGCGGGAATAAGTCAGCCCCACTGCCTTGTGAAACAAAGGTAGATAGGTGTCTTGTTTACAGTACACAATATACTATATAATCAATATTTAAGAAGTTCTCTTATCAGACGAAAATTAACAACCTATTGAAATCACTTCAACAAACGAAGTTAACAGAACCCTTAAACGATATATTTAATTATTTCACATCTCTACTAAGATCTTGATAAATGGCTGATCAATTGTTTATGTTCATAACAACAGGCGGTACCATGATAGCATTAGCAGTACTGCTTTTTGTATCGAAAGGCCTCAGGATGAGGTCAGGTGGACTTACTGCCACTGCAACTTCTTCGTTGTCTTCCAATACTGCCCCATCTTCTTCGTTTGATAATAAAAGCTACAATAATGCAGGCAAAAAGGTAAAAAAATACAGTTCAGATGGAAAGCCGATCTATGAAGATTAGTAGATAAAAAAATTTGAATAAGATAAGGTATTAAGATTGTTGAAATACATACAGAACAGCTAACTAAATTAATAGATGTACCAATATACAGTCATATATTCATATTTATAAATAAAATAGATTATAGCCGATTCATCGCAAAAATGTCTTTGCAGTAGGGCCGCATCACACTCGTCTTGGCAAATACTAGCATTTATTCGCTTGTTCCAAGGAATATATATCTAAAAAACATTCTCAACAAATGGAGTATCATTTAGCGACATGATAACTGTAGATAGCAAGTGGCTGGCAGCTCACCTTGATTCGCCTAAAATAGTGATTATAGATAGCAGAGGAAATATACCATATAGATTAGCACATATCAAAAATGCAATACCTCTTGGAGTCGAACACGTGATATCAGTAGCAGATAACGGTGCCAATATAGTATTTGATCAGTCATCCGCCGAGAAGGTTTTCAGTGATCTTGGAATCGATGACTCTAAAACTGTTGTAGTTTATGGGGAAAATATCGATCCTTCAGCTGCAAGGATAGTTTGGAGTCTGATGTATCATGGTCATCAGAATACTAAGTTATTAGACATTGGATTTACTGCATGGCAAAGATCCGGCTTACCAATTAGCCGCGGTACTGCAGTTACTATTAATACTAATCCCGTCAAATTCAAGTCCAATCCAGTTAGTGCAATAAGAGCGGACGCAGAGATGATAAAAGCAAAACAAAAAGATCCAAATGTAATCATTGTTGATGCAAGAACGCCACAAGAACATATGCAAGCAAGAATTCCTGGCTCCATATTACATAACTGGGAAGAAGGCTTAGGGCATAATGGTGCAATGTTCAAGAATAAAGAGGATTTACAAAAAGAATTTGAGGATAACGGAATTACCCCTAATAAGGAAATCATTTGCTATTGTCATTCCGGATCGAGGTCATCACATAAGTTCTTGCAATTCAAACAAGCCGGTTTTGAGAATGTGCGTATGTACGATGGTTCAATAATAGATTGGGCCCAACGTCGCAACCCTTTAAGGTAGTTGGATAGATTGTATTCACTTACATAAAGTATTAATAAAGAAATTTTCAGCATCAGTATGCATTGATGGTAAGATCTATAGGATATACCTACTGAAATACACGTACGTAGTTCTTACATACCTTTCTTTGGCGCTTCACAAAATTCAGTTAAAACTCCATTTAGAGATTTTGGATGGATAAAAGTGATCTTCCGACCATAAGAACCTGAGCGTAATTGACCAAGCATTTTCATTCCGTTTGCTGATGCTCTTGCAACATCCTTTTCTATATCATCTGCTGTAATTGCAATGTGATGTATTCCTTCCCCGCGCTCGACAAGAAATTTTTTTATCGGACTATCATCCGCTGTAGGTTCCATCAATTCTATTCGTGTATCTTGTAGCTCTAACATTGCAACCTTCACCTTTTCATTTGGAATTGTTTCTATCTCAAGATGGTCAATATTCAATATCTTTTGATAGTTTTGTAATGCTTCGTCAACATTATTGACTGCTATTGCAATATGGTCTACTCGCATTTCTTTTCACTCTGATGGATTTACCTCCAGAACAATCTGGCGGTATACACAACAACACATATTGTAAACCTGATTGTTATATATCTTTTTATAAAAAAGAGATACTAATTTCATAGGACGCATGAAGGTAGGAAAGAACTAAATAGTCAAATAAAAGATTAGCAACTAGAAGAGGTTTTTTAGTCGTATTGCTTTTTTATTCCCGTTTTTAGAAGCAGACAGAAATAGCCAGTTCATTTCAGGAGTACATTATGTTATTGTTATTACAAAAATATAACAGTCATTTCATTTCTTTCCAAGCGAAGAGTTTGGAAATGTAATCTTGATTGGATGTCTAAATGCCGAATGTACCATAACTAACTCCCCTTTATTCAATCTAGCAATGTTCATTTTTGTACTTTGATCAATTATGTTGTATGGCGTAGATGATAATTCAGACAAACCTACTTTTGCAGTTATATGCAATCCTGTATTCTCATGTAAAGAATAGTCTACAGCACTCTTGAATTGTTGTGCAGAAAACAAAATGGTATGCCTTGATCTTCCTGCAATTATTGTCTTCATTATTTGTTCCGCTACTGCGTTTCTTCTTCCTAAGGTCCCAGTATTTGGCAAAAATCTATTAATTTCGTCTATGAAAATCAAAAAGTATTTTGGCTTATTACCTTTTTTATCATTACCGTTTTTGTTGGTCTCTTTGCGGATATTATTGCTATCGCCGCTGTCATTGGTGGTACCACTAATACCTTCACTGGCCATCTCTGTAGCAGAGTATATTTCATCGATACTTTTCATTGCATCTCCTATTACAAATGCCTGTTCTTCCAGTGAAGAGAGCATAGCAATATCTATAACGAAAACATCACCCGGACGTATGCACTTGATTTTCTTTCCAAGGTATGTGCTAGTTACTTTCTTGTCGATAAATAGCGAAGATCTCCTGAATCGCTGAATGTGCCCTTGAAACTGTAAAAGAGAAGATTTGTTTGTAATTATTTCTTCAGGATAGTCTCTGAAGTCGAATAAATCAGTCCAGGTCTTTACTATTTGTCCGTTTGCGACTCCTTTTTCTTGTTGTTTTTTTCCAGACCAATTATCATTGATAGTAGCTGCATTAGTTTTTTTTATTGGCCAAAATTCATAAATATAATTAACGATTGAAGATAGGTTATAATAGTGAGGATCATGTATTTCCGAAAATAAAAGATCCAGTCTGTCATATACATCCTCTAACTCATAGGAAAAGGTTTTTGAATTCTTTGGAACATAGGTTGAATTAGGTTTTCCATCTCTGCCTCGTGGAAGAAAATATGTGACGTTATCAAATGGGGACATATCCAAATTAAGAATATCAAATGATTCTTTATCATTATTTTTCTTAAAATTCATTTCTTCATCGTGGTCTATATGCAACAGATCACCACATTTTGTATTAAATATTATTACGGCATAGTCTTCTGAATACGCCTTGAGTTTCTGATATACTGACTGTAAAAGAAAGAGGAGGTAGGAAGTTTTTGCATTTCCTGAAATTCCGGAGGCATTTACATGTACGGTATCAGGACCGGCTAGATAAGAAATATCTAAAAATATAGGAATTCGCAAACCGTTGCTCATTTCTATTATTCCGGCTGGGATTGGGTAAGCCATCTCTGGAATTCCTAACGCAAACATTACTTCTTCAGCATTTGAAAACCTTACAGGCTTCCCTAATCCTACGGGCATTCCAGTAGACATATTACTAAATTTTCCGTCTGTAGTAACGTCATAATTAGCCATAACTGCAACTCTTGCTACGGTAATTCCATTCTGGTAAACAAGGCTGCTATCCGAGTCTTTAGTAATTGTTGTATCACTATCGTTATTGTCAAGGTTATCGTGGTTAGTATTATCATTTTTTGAAAAATGTCTTATTTTATTCAGACGTTGAAATAGATAATGAAAATCATCATTTGGTACTATAGCATGAAGATCCTGGACCATTCCGATAGTTTTCGTACTGTGTGATGATGAAGACTGCGGCAGTCTTCTTGATGTTGTTGCAGTTGTCGTCTCTGCTGATAACAGAGATGAGGGTGAAGTGAAATATTGGTCAACCGTAACAAAGTCAAAAGGCTTGGCAATAGTTCCAGGGGCAAGTGCAAACCAGAAACTGTCTATAGTGTTAGGATGTTTGTCAGATATCATGGTTTTTCCAATTTCTACATCGTCATCGTAATCTAAATTATCATTTTTGAATACACTGTTATTAGTATGTTTGGTATCATTATTATCGTT